>NZ_JBEZBW010000030.1:0-75606 GCF_040647305.1 Saccharothrix sp. NPDC042600
AACCCCAAAGCGTGGTTGCCTCCGGCAGGCCGTACGGGGAACGAACCGACGCCCTTCCACCCCCGGGGGCCTGCCGCGCGGCGAGCGCCGCTTTTCGCTCTTGATCTTTTCGCTCTTCGCTCTTCGCTCTTCGCTCTCGATCTTGAGCACGCCAGCGCGTCCGCCTAAACCTCAAGAGACCGCATGTCCCCCACCCCAGGAGACCCAACTCCCACCCCATAGCGCAACAACACGGTCCCCTTCCCCCCAACAGCCGGAGGCTCCAGCAACACCAGGTTCGTGGGAACAGCCCCGCCGTCGAACACCTTCTTCCCCACCCCCAACACGATCGGGTGCACCCACAGGTCCAAACGGTCGAACAGCTTCTCCTTCAACAACGTCTGCACCAGGTTCAAGCTCCCGACGACCTTCACGTGCTCGTGCCGCTCCACACACGTCCGCCACTCCCGGCGACCCACATTCGCCACTCCCGGCGATCCCCGAGGTCAGTCGGCCACCCGGCCGCTCGTCCGCCCCCGAAGGTAGACCCATCGGCCGCCGGCCACTCACCCGTGCGCACACACCCGGAGCGATTTTCGCGTCTCGTTTGAACACCGCACCCCCCTGTCTCGTTCGAACCGGGTGCCAACGCCCCCCGACGAGAGGGACGCACCCCCGTGACCGCGATGAGCACGCTCCACTCATTACCCCCGGACGACCGCGCCCTGTTCCATCGGTTCGCCGCCGGCCCGACCGAGACTCCGCCGTTCCGCCGCATCCACCACGCCTTCCAGGCCCAAGCCCGAACCGCCCGGCTGCGCGACACCCCGGCGGTGGAGCACGAAGGCGTCCGCCTGACCTACGGCGAGCTGGACGCCCGGTCCGACCGGGTCGCCGCGACGCTCGCCGCCGTCGGCGTCCGGCCGGGCGACCACGTCGGACTGTTCCTGACCAGGTCCGTGCACATGGTCGTCGGCATCCTGGGCGTCCTCAAAGCCGGCGCGGCGTACGTCCCCCAGGACATCCGGATCACCCCGCCCCACCACCTCGACCACGTCATGCGCACCGCCGGCATCAACGTCGTCCTCACCACCAGCGAACACGCCGGCACCATCCAGGCCCACACCACCCTCGCCCTCGACACCCTGCCAACCCACCCGCCACACCCACACCCCACCCACCCCCAACCCAACCCAAACCCCGCCCCCGACCCCGACCCCAACAACACCGCGGTCGTGATCTTCACCTCCGGCACCACAGGCGTCCCCAACGGCGTACGCGTCACCCACGCCAACCTCTGCAACGTGCTGCTCACCCACCCCGGCTCACTGGGAATCCGTCCCGGCGACCGGGTAGCCCAACTGCTCAACATCGCCTTCGACATGGCCGCCTGGGAGATCCTCGCCGCCCTCAGCCACGGCGCGACCCTCACGATCCGAGGCGGGAACCCCCAAGCGACAGCCGCCAACGCCACCGTCCTCATCGCCACCCCGGGCCTACTGTCCACAATAGACCCAGTCGCCTGCCCCGACGTCCGGGTGGTAGCGGTGGCCGGTGAACGCTGCCCGCAACCGCTGGCCGACGCCTGGTCCGCGAAAGCGACCTTCCACAACGCCTGCGGGCCGACCGAAGTCACCATCGTCAACACCGTCAGCCGGTACGACGGCCACCGCGTCACCATCGGCCGCCCGGTCCCGAACTCGACCGTCTACATCCTCGACGAGCACCTGCGCCCGTGCCGGATCGGCGAGATCGGCGAGATGTGGGCGGGCGGGGCGTGCGTGACCGCCGGGTACCTGAACAACGACGTCCTCACCGCCCAGCGCTACCGCCCGGACCCGTTCCTCGGCGGGGACCACCTCATGTTCCGCACCCGCGACCTCGGCCGCTGGACCCCCGACGGCGAACTGGAGCACCACGGCCGCACCGACGACCAGGTCAAGGTGCGCGGCTTCCGCGTCGAACTGGACGCGGTCACCTCCGCCCTGGAAACCACCGAGCACTGCCGCAAAGCCACCACCGTCGTGCACGACGGCGCCCTCGTCGGCTTCGTCAGCCCCGCCACCGTCGATCCGGACGCCGCCCGCGCGGCCGTGGCCCGCGCCCTGCCGTACTACTGCGTGCCGTCCCGGGTCGTCCCCGTGGACGACCTGCCGCTGACCGACCGCGGCAAGGTGGACCGGGCCGCGCTGCGCGCGCTGGTGACCGTCGCATGACCGCACTGCAGACGGCCACCCGCGCCACCTGGCTGCGCCGCCGCCCGTTCACCCACCACAACCGGCTGGCGGCGGCCGTCGTCCTGGCCAACCTGGTCGCCCTCGACGCCGACCCGACGGACATGGTCGTGGCCAACCTGACCCTCGCCGTCCTGGTCCGCCAACAACACGTGATCAACCTGCTGTTCCGCCTGGCGACCGCCGCACCCACGACCTGGCCGCTCAGGGTCCGCTGGACGCTCGGCAAGGTCTACCACTTCGGCGGGCTGCACGTGGGCGGGGCGGTGTGCGCCACGGCGTGGTTCGCGGTCGTCGCGTGGACCGGCGCCGACCCGCCGGCGTGGGCCATCCTGGCGCTCCTGGCGACCATGATCGCGTTCGCCCTGCCGAACCTGCGGGCACGGCGGCACGACCTGTTCGAACGCAGCCACCGCTTCGCCGGGTGGACCACCCTCGCGCTGTTCGCCGTGCACTCCGCGGCCCAGCCCGGGTTCCTCGGCTCGACCCGGTTCTGGCTGCTGACCGCGGTGGTGGTCAGCGTGGCGCTGCCCTGGCTGCGCCTGCGGAAGGTCCCCGTCCGGATCGTGCGCCCGTCCGGCCACGTCGCGCTCGTGTCGTTCGACTACGGCGTCACGCCGTTCGCCGGGTCGTCCACGGCGGTCAGCCGCAACCCGCTCCTGGAATGGCACTCGTTCGCGAACGTGCCCGCACCGGGCCGTTCCGGGTTCCGGCTCACGATCTCCCGCGCGGGCGACTGGACCGGCGCGCTGATCGACGACCTGCCGACGCACCTGTGGGTCAAGGGCGTGCCCACCGCCGGCGTGGGCAACATCGACAAGCTGTTCACCCGGGTGGTGTGGGTGGCCACCGGCAGCGGCATCGGCCCGTGCCTGCCGCACCTGCTCTCCGGCGACACCCCGGCCCGCCTGGTGTGGTCCACCCGCGACCCGCGCGCCACCTACGGCGACGACCTGGTGGACGAGATCCTCGCCGTCCAGCCGCACGCGGTCGTCCACGACACCGCCCGCGACGGCAAACCGGACCTGGTCGACCTGGCGCTGCGCGCGCACCGCGAGTTCGCCGCCGAGGCCGTGATCTGCATTTCCAACCGGAAGACCACCTGGCACGTCGTGGAATCGCTGGAAGCGCGCGGGGTGCCCGCGTTCGGCGCGATCTGGGACTCGTGAGGAGCGGGCTGTGGAGTACTCGACCCTGGTCGTGGAGACCGACGACGACGGCATCACCACGCTCACCGTGTCCCGCCCGCCGGCGCGCAACGCGCTGTCCGGCCGGGTGCTCGCGGAGCTGGCGCACTTCCTGTCCGGCCACACCACCACCCACCACACCACCACCCGCCACACCACCACTCACCCCACCACCACCGAACACACCACCACCCGCCACACCACCACCGAACACACCACCACCCGCCACGCCACCGCCGGCCTGGTCCTGACCGGCGCGCCGGGCCCGGCGTTCGTCGCCGGCGCGGACATCCGCGAGATGGCCGCGATGACACCGGAGCAAGGCGAGCGGTTCGGCGCGTCGGGCCGGCGGGTCACCCGGCGGCAGGTGGACGCGGCGGAGGCGTTGCGGTTGGGTCTGGTCAACGCGGTGTTCGAGGACCGGGCCGCCGTGCCGGCCGCCGCCCGTGCGGTGCCGCGCCGCACCGCCCGCGACTCGACCGACGCGGTGCCACTGACCAAGGCCGTGCTCAACGGGGTGCGTTAGCCGAGGAGGTGCGCCATCAACGACACCCACACCGCGCTGCTGCGCGCTCTCCACGACGAGCACGCGCCCGCGCTCTGGCGGTACGTGCGCCGCCTGACCGGTGACGACGAACTGGCCAACGACGTGGTGCAGGAGGCGCTGCTGCGCGCGTGGCGCAACCCGGCGGTGCTGGAGCAGGGCACCGCGGCGGCCCGCGCCTGGCTCTACACGGTCGCCCGCAACGTCGTGATCGACGATCGGCGCAGCGCCCGCGCCCGCTGGGAGGTGGGGTCGGCGCGGGTGCCCGAACGGGTCCGGTCCGACCCCAGCGACTCGGCGCTGGACGCCTGGCTGGTGGCCGACGTGCTCACCCAGCTGACCCCCGAACACCGCACGGTGATCGTCCGTGCGTACTACATGGGGCAGTCGGTCGCCGAACTGGCGGCGGAGTTGGACGTGCCCGAAGGGACGGTCCGGTCGCGGTTGCACTACGGTCTGCGGGCACTGCGCCTGGCGTTGGAGGAGAAGGGGGTCACCGGACGGTGAGCGCGCCAGTCGATCCCTACCGGGACTGGGGCGCCGCGTACGTGCTGGGGTCGCTCGCACCGGCGCAGCGGCGCGAGTTCGAGGCCCACCTGGGCGGGTGCCCGGACTGCGCGGCCGACGTGGCGGCGCTGGCGGGCGTCCCCGGGCTGCTGTCGGCGGTGCCGCGGGACCGGGCGGTCGCCCTGCTGGAGCCCGAACCCGCGGGCGCGCCGTCGGTCCTGCCGGGGCTGTTGGCGGCCGAACGGTCCCGCCGGCGTCGGGCCCGGGTCCTCGCCGTCGCCGCCGTGGTGGCCGCGGCCCTGGCGGGGGCGGGGGTGACGGCCCTGCTCCGGCCGCCCCCGGCGGTGGTCGTCGTCGCGCCGGACGTGCCGATGCGGCAGACCGTGCCCAGCCCGGTGACGGCCAGCCTCCGGTTGGTCGAGGAGCCGTGGGGCACGCGGATCGAGGTGCGGTGCTCGTACGCCGTGCCGACGAGCGGTCCGACGCCGCCGGTGTTCGCCTACGCGTTGTACGTGGTGGATGGGCAGGGCTCCGCCGTTCAGGTCGCCACCTGGACGGCGGGCCCCGGCTCGACCACGCTGCCGGTCGCGACCACCCGACTGGTCCGCTCGGACGTCACGGCGGTGGAGATCCGGTTGGTGGACAGGGACCTGGTGCTGTTGCGCGTCGAACTCTGAGGCCGTCCCACCGGGACCGGCCAATGTTCGCGATAACAACGCAACCGCCCACCTCCACAGAACGCCGTCTAGCCACCGCGTTACAGACATGTTAACGTTCACTTCGCCGCCACCGACCCGAGGACCCTGAGCCAGCCCGAGGAGCCGTGGTCGCCGTGCGAAGACTGGCCCTGACAGCCCTGGTCGTCACCCTGGCGGTCGTGTTCGCGCCGCCCGCGTCGGCCTACCCCACGCCGCCCGCGCCGTCCGCGTCGGCCTACCCCGCGCCGGGTCGCGTGACCGGGGACGTCGGCGTGCACGACCCGAGCATGGTCAAGCGCCCCGAAGGCGGCTACCTGGTGGCGCACACCGGGAACGACATCGCCCTCAAGACCTCCGCCGACCGCACCGCCTTCCGGAACGCGGGCTCGGCGTTCCCCGGCGGCGCGCCGTGGACGAGCGCCTACACCGGCGGCAGCCGCAACCTCTGGGCGCCCGACCTGTCCCACCGCGATGGCCGGTACTGGCTGTACTACTCGGCCTCCACGTTCGGCTCCAACCGCTCGGCGATCTTCCTGGCCACCAGCCCGACCGGCGCGTCGGGCACCTGGACCCACCGCGGCCTGGTGGTCGAGTCCCGCACCACCGACGACTTCAACGCCATCGACCCCGACCTGGTCGTGGACGACCAGGGGCGCTGGTGGCTGAGCTTCGGCTCGTTCTGGTCCGGCATCAAGATGATCGCGCTCAACCCCGCCACCGGCCTGCGCGCCGACAGCACCCTGCGCTCCCTCGCCGGCCGCGGCGGCGGCCCGATCGAAGCGCCCACCATCGTCAAGCGCGGGAACTTCCACTACCTGTTCGTGTCGTTCGACTACTGCTGCCGGGGCGCGAACAGCACCTACCGCGTGATGGTCGGCCGCTCGACCAGCGTCACCGGCCCGTACCTCGACCGCGCCGGCCGGGCGCTGACCTCAGGCGGCGGCACGGAGGTCCTGGCCGGACAGGGCGGCGTGCACGGTCCCGGCCACCAGGACGTGTTCGGCGACACCGACCACGACATCCTCGTCTACCACTACTACGCCGACAACGGCGCTTCCCTGTTGGGCCTGAACTGGCTCGGCTGGGACGCCGCCGGCTGGCCGTACGTCCACTGAGGACCGAACTCCAGGGAGACCCGTGATCTCGCGCCTGGCCCCGCTCGCCCTCGTGGCGATCCTCGTCGGCGGGCTGACCGCCGCTCCCCCGGCCGTCGCGGCCGTGGTGGACACCAACGCCTCCTACGTCCTGGTCAACCGGCACAGCGGCAAAGCGCTCGACCTCTACAACCTCGCCACCCACGACGGCGCGCCGGTCGTGCAGTGGTCGCGCAACGACGGCGCCTGGCAGCAGTGGCGGTTCGTGGACTCCGGCGGCGGCTACTACCGGCTGAAGTCCCGGCACAGCGGCAAGGTGCTGGAGTTCCCGTCCACGGCGGACCGCGTCGGGCTGGTGCAGAACACCGACGCCGGCCGCACGAGCCAGCAGTTCCGCCTGGCCGACTCCGCCGGCGGGCACGTGCGGCTGGTCAACCGGGCCAGCGGCAAGGCCGTGGACGTGCTGGACTTCTCCACCGCCGACGGCGCGCAGGTGATCCAGTGGCCCGACACGGGCGGCGCGAACCAGCAATGGCTGCTCGTGCGGGTGGGCGCGGGCACGTTCACCAACCCGATCAAGCGCAACGGCCCGGACCCGTGGTTGCAGTACCACAACGGCTACTACCACCTGGCCACGACGACGTGGAACTCCACCATCACCATGCGCCGCTCGCGCACGCTCGCCGGGCTGGCCACCGCGCCCGACCAGGTGGTGTTCGACCTCGCCGGCCGGCCCAACGGGTGCTGCACCATGTGGGCGCCGGAGTTCCACCTGCTCAACGGGCGCTGGTACCTGTACTACGTGGCCGGGCAGAACGTGCCGGACTACAACCCGACCCAGCGCCTGCACGTGCTGGAGAGCGCGGGCACCGACCCGATGGGCCCGTACAGCTTCAAGGCCGACCTGGGCAGCACGTGGGAACTCGACCCGAGCGTCCTCCAGCACAACGGCCGGCTGTACCTGATGGGCAGCGCGATGGACGGCACCCAGTCCCTGACCATCACGCCGCTGTCCAACCCGTGGACGATCAGCGGACCGCGCCGCACCATCTCCCAGCCCACCCTGTCCTGGGAGCGCCAGACCCACCCGGTCAACGAGGGCGCGGAACCGTTGTACCGCAACGGCCGCACGATGATCGTCTACTCGGCCAGCGCGTGCTGGGGCCCGGACTACAAGCTGGGCCTGCTCACCCTGACCGGCACCGACCCGCTCGACCGGGCGCACTGGACCAAGTCGCCGAACCCGGTCTTCCAACGCGACGACGCGGCCGGCGTGTTCGCCCCGGGCCACAACGGCTTCTTCAAGTCGCCGGACGGCACGGAGGACTGGATCGTCTACCACGCCAACGACTCGGCCGGCGGCGGCTGCGACATGAACCGCTCGACCCGCGCGCAGGAGTTCACCTGGAACCCCGACGGCACCCCGAACTTCGGCGCCCCCGTCCGCCTGGGCACCGCCCTGCCCGCACCTTCCGGCGAACCCGTCGGCTGACGGGTCAGAGGTCGATGTCGATCCACACCGCGGCGTGGTCGGAGGCGCCGTGGCGGGAGGCGGTGATCTCCGGGTAGACCTGCCACTGGGCGGGCGGGTTGACGTTGTCCGGGTCGCCCCACAACCCCTTGCGGAACACGCCTCCCGCCGTGACCAGCGCGGCCAGTTCCGGGGAGACCAGGATGTAGTCCAGGCGGTTGCGCAGGCTGCACGACTGGAACGTGCCGGGGCGCGGGCCGGGGTCGAACCCGGGCAGGCTCGCCGTGTCCACCAGCGGGGTGCCGGGGCCCAGGAGCGGTTCCAGGGTCGGGTGTCGGGGCGGGTCGTCGTTGGTCGGGCCCTTGTTCAGGTCTCCCAGCACGGCGACCAGTTCCGCGCCGTCCGCGCGCAGGGCGTCGTAGATGGCGCGGACCCGGGCGCTCTGCCGCCGCCGCAACGGGTCGGGGTCGCCGCTGGAGAACGACTGGCTCTTGAAGTGGTTCGGCAGCAGGAACAACTCGCGCCCGCCCGGCAGCCGCAGCTGGTAGACCGGGCAGTCCCGGCTGAACAGGGCACGGCCGGCGCGTTCGGGGTCGGGGTCGTCCACGTGGCTGCGGACCGACTCGATCGCGACCCGCGCGGTGGTCATCACGCCGACGTCGATGCCGCGCGGGTCGTTGCCGTCCACCAGCATGGCGTGCGCGTACCGCCGGCCCAGCAGGGCCTCGTTGAACCGGACCAGCGCCGGCCGGTGCTCGGCCTCGACCAGGCACAGGACGTCCGCGGCCACCTCGTTCACGACCTTCGCCGTCATGCGGGTGGCGATCTCGTCGACCGGTTCGGTGATCAGGTCCACCCAGCCGATCCAGTCGCCGCGACCGGTGGCCACGATCGTGGCGTCCCCGCCGCCGGGCTGCTTGAGGAAGTCGCCGCGGTTCTCCCGCAGCAACGCCCACGCGCCGAACGGCTCCGGGTTGAGCACCAGGCGGTTGTCGGCGCGCACCAGGACCTGGAGGGTTTCCAGGTCCTCCAGCATCTCCCGCTTGTCGATCTCGGTGTAGGCGGGTTCGGCGGAGACGGCGCCGAACCGGCTGTAGGCGGCGAGCACGGGGCCGGCGTCACCGGAGAGCGCCTTGGCCCGCTCGAACAGGTTCTCGACGTTGAAGGTCGCGACTCGGACGGTCATGGCGACGCCTCGATTCCAGGGGACTTGTCTGTCCAGTCGCCACGACCCCCGGCCGGGTTACGCCGTTCACCCGAACGAGGGTAGGCGGTGCGGTTCTGCCCCGGGGCTGAGGTGAACAGGGCGTCACCGATCCGGCGGTTGGTGTGACCGACCGGTGCGCGGCCGGCCCAGTTCCCCGATCCGCCCCTCCCCGCACGGCGCGCGCCACTATGGTGGGGCCGCGGTCCGGCAAAACGGGCACGGTAGCCCCGGTGCGGCGAGGACGGAGCATGCGCGCGGACGCCCGACGCAACTACGAACAACTGGTGGAGCAGGCCAAGGTCGCCTTCGCCGAACACGGCGTGGACGCCCCCTTGGACGCCATCGCGCGGCGGGCGGGCGTGACGAGCGGGACCCTCTACCGCCACTTCCCCACCCGCCTGGACCTGGTCGAAGCGGTGCTGGCGGACCGGACGGCCGACCTGGTGGGCCTGGGCCACCACCTGCTCACCGCGGCCGACCCGGTCGAGGCGCTGACCACCTGGCTGCGCGCCGCCCTGACCCACAGCCTGACCTACCGGGGCCTGTCGGCCACCATGCTGAACCTGACCCTGGACCGCCGCCACGGCCCGGTCTCGCCGTGGCACGCCGCGCTGTTCGACGTCTGCGCGGCGCTGCTGGCCCGAGCCGCCGACGCCGGCGCGATCACCGCCGGGGCGACCGCCACGGACGTGCTGAAGGTGATCAGCGCCATCGCGTGGGCCACCCAGGACTCCCCCGACACCACCACCCAGGCCGACCGCCTGCTGACGCTGTTCTTCACCGGTCTGCGCCACGACGCGCGCGGTCAGTCCGGGGTGAGGCGGTAGCGCTTGTCCTTGAGCCGGTGGACGCGGGCGGTCGGGCAGGCGCGGCGCAGGGCCTCGGTCAGGTCGCCGCCCGTGTAGCCGACCAGGAGCGGTTGGAGTTCGCGCACGTCGTCCAACGAGCGCACCACGACTCGGCCGTTGACCCGGTGCGGGGTGATGCGACGTCGCCCGACCTCGATCCGACCGCTTCACGCGCCCTCCCCCACGCGAACGACGCGTCCGGCTCACTGGTCCCCATACGGCGACGGTAAAAGCGACCCGCCGACGCGACAACGGCCACGCGAGCGGAACCTTCCGACCGTCAGGGAGTGCGGCGATAGCGGTGCGGCGAGGTCGTGGAGGCGTCGAGGACGTTGTTCGCGTGGCGGGTCGATCAGACCCCCGCGAGCCCGTCGGCCATCGCGAAACTCGCTTTCCCCCGTTGCGACACTGGTCCACAACGACCGTGGAGGGTGACTGGTGCGCAGCGGGGACGTCGGGCTGGAGCTGGGATCGCGGGTCGCCGCCGCCGTGCGCGCCGCCCTTGGGGTGGAGATCACGCCCGCCGAGGCGTTGATCCGACCGGCACCGCCGAACCGCGCGGACTACCAGTGCAACGCCGCGATGGGCCTGGCCAAGCGGCTCGGCCGGCCGGCGCGGGAGGTCGCGGCGGCCATCGTCGAGCACCTCGACGTGAGCGACCTCGCCGAGCCGCCCGAGGTCGCCGGGCCGGGGTTCGTGAACTTCGCGCTGCGCCGCGACCGGCTGGCCGCGCGGCTCGCGGACCTGGTGGCCGACGACCGGCTCGGGGTCCCGCCGGTGGCCGAGCCGCGCCGGTGCGCGATCGACTACGGCAGTCCCAACGTGGCCAAGGAGATGCACGTCGGGCACCTGCGGTCGGCGATCATCGGGGACGCCGTCGTGCGCGTGCTGGAGTTCGCCGGGCACGACGTGGTCCGGCACAACCACCTCGGCGACTGGGGCACGCCGTTCGGGATGCTCATCGAGCACCTCACCGACGAGGGCGGATCGGCCGGCGGCTCCATCCGCGACCTCGACGCGTTCTACCGGGCCGCCCGGCGGAAGTTCGACACCGACCCCGGCTTCGCCGACCGGTCGCGGCGGCGGGTCGTGGCGCTGCAACGGGGCGACGAGGCGACGTTGGCGTTGTGGCGGGACCTGGTGCGGGCGTCCGAACGGCACTTCGCCGAGGTGTACGCGCTGCTGGGGGTGAAACTGGACGAGGCCGACCACTACCCGGAGAGCTTCTACAACCCGTTCCTGGATGAGGTCGTCGCCGACCTGGAGGCCGCCGGGCTGACCGAGGTCAGCGACGGGGCCGTGTGCGTGTTCCCGCCGGGCTTCACCAACCGGGACGGCGAGCGGCTGCCGCTGATCGTGCGCAAGAGCGACGGCGGCTACGGCTACGCCGCCACGGACCTCGCGACCGTGCGGTACTGGACCCGGGAGCGCGAGGCCACCGACCTGCTCTACGCGGTCGGCTCGCCCCAGGCCCAGCACTTCCGGATGGTCTTCGCCACGGCGGAGCGGATGGGCTGGCTGGACGACGACCACCGCGCCGTGCACATCGGGTTCGGCTCGGTCCTGGGCGAGGACGGCAAGGTGCTGCGGACCCGGGCGGGCGCTTCGGTGAAGCTGGTCGACCTGCTGCGCGAGGCGGTCGACCGGGCCGCCGAGGTGCTGTCGCGGCGCGGTGAGCTGCCCGAGGAGCTGCGCGGCCCGGTGGCGCGGGCGGTCGGCATCGGGGCGGTGAAGTACGCCGACCTGTCCGGGGACCGGGAGAAGGACTACGTCTTCGCCTGGGACCGGATGCTCGCGCTGGAGGGCAACACGTCGGTGTACCTCCAGTACGCCAACGCGCGGGCCCGGTCGGTCGTCGCCAGGGCGGGTCGCACCGGGGGCCCGGTGTCGCTGGACACCCCGGCCGAGCGGACGCTGGCCGTGCAGCTGGTGCGGCTGCCCGCCGCCGTGGCCGTGACGGCGGCGGAGTACGCGCCGCACAAGCTGTGCACCTACCTCTACGAGACGGCCGTCGCGTTCTCCGCCTTCTACGAGCACTGCCCGATCCTGAAGGCGCCCGACGACCGGACCCGGGACTCGCGGCTGGCGTTGGCGCACCTCACTTCCCGCGTGCTGACCCTCGGCTTGGACCTGCTGGGCATCGAGGCACCCGAGAGCCTGTGACGCCTCACTCGGGTTTGACCGCCCGGACGCAGTGCAGGAAGCCGACCGCCGCGACCGCCGGTCCGGTGAACCCCGCCTCGACCAGCATCGGCTCGATGCGCTCCACCGGGTTGTCGCGCATCGCCCGCCCCGCCGTCGCGCCCACCACGCGCCGGGACAGGACGCCCTTGGGCGGGGTGAAGTCGGCGACCATCACCCGGCCGCCGGGGCGCAGCACCCGGAACGCCTCCCGGAACGCCGCGCCCCGCGACGCCTCGGGGATGTGGTGCACGGCCAGGCTGGACACCACCACGTCGAACTCCCCGTCCGCGAACGGCAACGCCTCCGCGCGCCCCACCTCGAACGCGCAGTCGCGCCGCAGCCGCCGGGCCTGCGCGACCATCGGTTCGGACAGGTCCACCCCGACCGCGCGCCCGCCGGCGCGGGCCGCCATCGACGTCAGGTAGCCGGTCCCGCACCCCACGTCCAGCACGCGGTCGCCCGCGCGGACCCCGGCGAACGCCACCAGTCGTCCGAACGTGCGCCGCCGCCGCCCCGCGAACACCACCGCGGACAACACCTCGTACGCGCGAGCGTGTCCGATCGCGCCCGGCGCGTCCGCCGAACCGTGCATCCCCAGCACCCTCATGACCGCACCCCTAACTTAGTCGTGACTAAGTACTCAGCTTAGTGACGACTAAGTTGTCCGGCAAGGGCACTACGATGACCGGGTGACCGGACGCACCCGCATGACCGCCGAGGAACGCCGCGAGTCGATCCTCGCCGCGGCCACGAAGGTCTTCGCCCAGACCGGTTACCTGCGCGGCAAGACCTCCGCCGTGGCGCGCGAGGTCGGGGTGAGCGAACCGGTCGTCTTCCAGAACTTCGGCACCAAGGCCACGCTGTTCGCCGCCGTGGTCGAACGGGCCGCCGACCACGTGTGCCGCGTGGTCGAGCGGATGACCGACAGCGCCGTCCCGGTGACCTCGCTGTTGGAGCTGATCCTCGACCCCGACCACCTCGAACGCGTGCACAGCGCGGGCAGCGTGGGCGCGATCATCGCCGACGCCTCCTCCATCACCGACGTGCCCGAGGTGGAGGCGGCGGCCCGGACGTCCACCCGCCGCTTCGCCACCGCCCTCACGGCCCTGCTGGAGCGCGGCCGGTCCGCCGGGGAGCTGCGCCCCGACCTGGACCCGGAAGCCGCCGCCTGGTGGTTGCTGTCCCTGGTGGCTTCCCAGCGCTTCCGCCGGGCGACCGCCGCGGACCCCGCGACCGTGGAGGCGCGCCTGGCCGCGAGCACCCTGGCGTTCCTGACCCGCTGAACCGCGGTTCCGCCGCGTTCCCACCCGCGACCCCGCGGTCGCCGGGGCGGGTGAAGCGGCGGTGTGGAGGGCTGAAACCCGTCGCCGCCACTGGTTCCCGCGCTCGGCGCGGAGCGACGATCGGGACTCCGGCGTCCTATCGGTGAGGTCATCCGACCCCGGCCGGCGGGCGCTCCGATCGGGGAGCCGAACACGACCCACGCGCCCGTCCGGGTGCCGACCTCCGTCGAGCAGGTGATCGACCTCCTGGCCAAGGTCGAGGCGGAGGTCCGCGCCGAGTGCGAGCCCCTCCTGCTCAGGCTGCCGACGGCCCAGGCCGAGGACCTCAAGCACCACCTGTCCGCGTTCGGCATGTCCCGGGCCCGCGACGCCTCCTGGATCGCCGCCCTGGACCTGTGGGCCAAGCGCAACACCCTGCTCTACACCGGCACCCTGGCCGCCATCGCCACGGCGGTGGGGGCGACCGGCGCCACCATCCTGCTCCCGGTGGTCCCCATGCCGCCCGCGTAGCGCGGGCTTCAGCCCAGCCGGTAGCCGACGCCGCGCACGGTGTGGACGACCTGCGGCGTGCGGAGCTTGCGGCGCAGGGAGGTCATCAGGACGTCGAGGACGTTGGACTTCGGGTCGGCCATCTCGTCCCACGCGTGGGCGAGCAGGTCCAGGCGGGACACCGGTTCGCCGGCCCTGGCCATGAGCAGGTGCAGCACGGAGAACTCCGTCGGGGTCAGGGTCAGCACGACGCCGCCCCGGCGCGCCTCGCGCCGGCCCACGTCCAGCTCCAGGTCGCCGTGGGCCAGCACCACCGCCTCGCCGATCGGGCCCCGCCGGCACAGGCTGCGCACCCGCACCACCAGCTCGTCCATCGCGAACGGCTTGACCAGGTAGTCGTCGCCCACCGCCAGCCCCGCCACGCGGTGGGCGACGTCGTCCAGCGCGGTCAGGAACAGCACCGGCACCTGGAAACCGTTCTCCCGCAACCCCTCCACCAGGTCCAGGGTGTCGCCGCCGGGCACCACCCGGTCCAGGACCGCGCAGTCGTAGGAGTTCACCGCGAGGGCCTCGTCGGCGGCGGCCAGGTCGGTGGCCGTGTCCACGGCGAAACCCTCGCCCCGCAACGACAGCGCGACGGCGAACAGCAGGTCGTCGTCGTCCTCGGTCACCAGGATCCGCACGGACCCCACCGTATCGCGACGCCCGCGCCCGCCCACCCGCTACCGTGCGTCCCCGGACGGACGGACGAGCGGGGAACCGGGCGATGCGCGTGCTGGTGGTGGAGGACGACGACGACCTGCGGGTGGCGGTCTCGACGGAACTGCGGGGCGCGGGGCTCGACGTGGACACCGCGTCGCGCATCGCCGAAGCCGACCGGGTGCTGTCCACGGCGACGCACCAGTGCGTGGTGTTCGACCGGATGCTGCCCGACGGCGACGCGATCGACTACGTCCAGGACCGCCGCCGGCGGGGCTGGGCCGTGCCGGTGCTGTTCCTGACCGCGCGCGACACCCTGGCCGACCGGGTGGCCGGGTTCCACCACGGTGGTGACGACTACCTGGTCAAGCCGTTCGCCGTGGACGAGCTGTCCGCCCGCGTCCTCACCCTGGCGCGGCGGGCGGGCCGCGGGCGGCCGTCGGTGCTGCGGCACGGCGACCTGGAGGTGGACTGCGCGCGGCGCGAGGTGACCCGGGCCGGGGTGGCGCTGACGTTGAGCGGCAAGGAGTTCGCGGTGCTGGAGTACCTCGCCGCGCACGCCGGCCGGGCGGTCAGCCGCCTGGACCTGGTCGAGCACTGCTGGGACGGCGAGGACCAGGCGCCCACCGTGGTGAACCTGGTGGTGCTGCGGTTGCGGCGCAAGCTGCGCGAGCCCGCGCTGATCCACACCGTCGGCGGGTTCGGCTACCGGCTGGGGCTGTCGTGAGCGGGTCGGCGGCGCGGCTGCGCGCGCTGCGGCGGGTGCTGACGGTGTTGTTCACGGCCATGAACACCGCGGGTCTGCTGGTGCTGGCCGTGGTGGTGGTCCGCGAGGACGCCGAGCAGGGCGCGGAGCGGCTGGACGCCGAGCTGCGCCGGGTGACCGCCGTGGCGAGCCGGTTGATCGACTTCCGGGAATCCCTGGTCACGGCCGATCTCGTGCGGGACCCGATCAACCGCGAGTGCCCGCAGTTCGCGATCCTGCCCGGCGGCGCGCCCCGGGAGTTCCTGGGGCACACCAGCGACCGGTCGTGCGCGCCGGTGGACATCGGCGTGCTCAGCGGCTTGGCGACCGAGGCGGTCGGCAAGAACGCCACGTTGCAGGGCGACAAGGACGACCTGCGGGTCCGCGCCGAACCGCTGCGCACCGACGACGGCGCGGTGGTGGGCGCGATCGTCGCCGTGGCCGACCTGGGTCCGGAGCGGTCGCGGCACCAGGCGGTGCTGTGGACCGTGGTCGCGGGGTGCCTGGTGCTGGCGGTGGCCCTGGGCATCGCGGGCCACGTGCTGTCCGGCCGCGCGATCCGCCCCGCCGCCGCCGCGCTGGAGCAACAGGAGGTGCTGCTCGCCGAGACCGCGCACGACCTGCGCACCCCGGTGGCGGCCCTGCGCGCCCTCGCCGAGTCGGCGCTGCGCCACCCCGACCAGCACGCCGAACTGCTGCCCCGCACGGTCCGGCTGGCGGGCCGGATGGGCGGCATCATCGACGGCCTGCTGGTCCGGGCGCGCCTGGCCGCCGGCGTGGAGCAGCTGACCATCAAACGGGTGTGGCTGGACCAACTGGTCGCCGGCGTGGTCGAGGAGACCCCCAAGCACGGCGCACGGGTCACCCTCACCGCCGCGCCGACGGCCGTGGACGTCGACCGCACCCTGGTGCACCGGGCCGTGGGCAACCTGCTGACCAACGCCCTGCGCCACGGCCACCAGCCCGGGGTGGAGGCGATCGTGCACATCACCGTCGCCGACGGCCGGGTCACGGTGGCCGACCACGGGCCGGGCATCGACGCGGCGCTGGCCGAGGAGGCGTTCGACCGGTTCACGGGGTCCGGCGCGTCCTCGGGGCTGGGCCTGTCGATCGTCCGCTGGGTGGCGCTGGCGCACGGCGGTTCGCTGCGCGTGTTCAACGCGGAGGAGGGCGGCGCGATCTTCGAGCTGACCTTCCCGGTCAGCGGACCGTGACGGTGCTCCACGGGCGCAGCGTCACCCAGTCGCCGTCCAGGCGGTAGGCGAGGTAGTAGGTGTACTCGCCCGGCTCGGGGAACACCCGGTGCAGCCGGATCTCCCGCGGGGTCGTGCCCAACGCCTGGTCGCGCAGTTCGGGGAAGTCGTGGGCCGCGCCGGACGTGTCCTGCACGCGCACGGTCAGGCCGCGCAGCACCAACGGCCGGTCCGCCGCCAACTCCGCCCGCACCACGACCTCCTGCCCCGCCTTGGGCAACGCCGGTTCCAGCCGCAACGGGCCGGCGATGGTCGGCTTCGCCGGCAGGGCGGCCACGGGCACGTCGCGTTCGGCCGTCAGCGCCACGACCGCGAGGACCACCGCGACGACCACCGCCGCGGGCACCAAGAACTTCCGCTGCACCAATCCTGGACCGCCCCTGTATCGAGTGCCCTACGCTACGTGACCGAGCCAGCGGGGGGAGCCGAACTCGATGAGATTGTTCGCCAACGGCAAGTGGGGCCGTCGGGGCCCGGTCGCCGCGCTCACCGCGGGGTGCGTCGTCGTCGCGGCCGTGGCGGTCGGCGGGTCCGCCGACGTGCCGGGCCTGGAGTTCCTCAACGCCGGCCACTGGGTGGTCAACACGGCGGCGGGGAAGGTCTACCACGTCGACGGGGCCACCAAGCGGGTCGACGCCGAGGTGCCGCTGCCCGGCGCGAAACCCGGCAGCGTCGTCGTCCAGGGCGACACCAGCGGGTACGTCGTCGGCGCGGGCCAGTACACCGAGTTCGGCAAGTCCACGCTGCGCGTCGAGGCCACCACGCCCGCGCCGGCCGCCGACGAGGTGCCGGTGCCGCTGGAGGCCGCGGGCGGCCCCTACCTGGTCTACCGGGACGCGGCCGTCGTGGTCCGGCTGGGCGCGGAGCACGCGGTGATCGACGTCGGCGGCAAGCTCGGCAACCCCGTCGCCACCGCCGACGGAACGGTGTGGCTGCACCGCGTCGACACCGGCGCGCTGTGCAAGCTGGCCCGCGGCACCACCGTCCCGTCCTGCCCGGCCAACGCGCCGGCCGGCCACAAGGGCGGCCTGACCGTCGTCGCCGACAAGCCGGTGTTCGTGGACACCACCGCCGACACCATGCGCGCGGTCGAGGGCAACGGCCCGGAACGCCCGCTGGGCGCGGACGTGCCCGAGGACACCCGCGTCGCCGCGACCGACGTGGACGGCCGCGTGGCGGTCCTCGACCCGGCGGGCCGGCTGTTCCTGGTCGACTCCGCCCCCGTCGTGGGCGACCGCCCGGCGGCCAAGGTCGTCACCGTGGACCTGGAGGCGGGCCAGTACACCGGGCCCGAGACGACCGGCTCGACCATCGCGGTGCTCGACCACGGCAGCGGCCGGCTGGTGACCTACGACAGCGCCGGCGTGCGCCGCCAGGTCACGCCCGTGCCGCCGGAGACCGGCAAGCCGCGCCTGACCAAGGCCGAGGACCAGCGGGTCTACGTCGAGGGCGGCGAGGGCAGGCACGTGCTGGTGGTGGACCCGGGCGGCGCGGTCACCGGGGTTCCCGTGGAACGCGAAGCGGAACCGACCACCACGACCACGATCCCGCCGACGACGACCACGCCGGAAGGCACGCGGCAGGACCCGCCGGCGCCCCCGGTCGTCGCGGTCGGCCCGCCCGGCGCGCCCACCGGCGTCACCGCCACCCCCGGCGCCGGCTCGGCCGTCGTCACCTGGGGCCCGGCGGCGGACAACGGCGCACCGGTCACCGCCTACCACGTCACGTGGAACGGCGGCGCGCTCCGGGTGTCCGGCACCGACCGCAGCGCCACGGTCACCGGCCTGGCCAACGGCACCGCCCACACGTTCACCGTCGTGGCGGAGAACCGGGCCGGCCGCGGTCCGGGCGCGTCCGCGCAGGCCACGCCCCGCCGGGTCCCGACGATCACGGTCTCCCGCGGCAAGGACACCACCACCGGGTCGTGCCGCGCGCCGGACTGCGCGTTCATCCACATCGAGATGCACGGGTTCGAGCCCAACACCGCTTACGAGATCGTCCCGTACGCCAGCGAGTGGGGCGAGGTGAACCCCGGCGCGACCCTGACCACCGACGAGAACGGCACGCAGGTCGTGGACGACCGGTTCCCGTTCAGCGGCGACGGCCAGACGGTCTGGGTCGTGGCCGGCGGCGTCGAGTCCAACCGCTACTACTGGGAGAAGAAGTGACGACCGTGGCCGCGCCCGTGTCCACCCGGGTCTACCAGGCCATCGCCGAGAACGTGCAGCGCGTGGTGCGCGGCAAGCCCGAGCTGGTGCGGCTGGCGGTGGCCACGCTGTTCGCCGAGGGCCACCTGCTGGTCGAGGACGTGCCCGGCCTCGGCAAGACCACGCTGGCCAAGTGCCTGGCGCGCAGCGTCGGCGGCACGTGGCACCGCATCCAGTTCACGCCCGACCTGCTGCCCGGCGACATCACCGGCGTCTCGGTCTACCACCAGGGGCGGGAGCGGTTCGTGTTCCACCCCGGCGGGGTGTTCGCCAACGTGGTGCTCGCCGACGAGATCAACCGCGGCACGCCCAAGACCCAGTCCGCGCTGCTGGAGGTGATGGCCGAGCGGCGGGTCACGGTCGACGCGGTGGAGCACGCGGTGCCCGACCCGTTCCTGGTGGTGGCCACCCAGAACCCGATCGAGATGGAGGGCACCTACCGGCTGCCCGAGGCGCAGCTCGACCGGTTCCTGATGCGGCTGTCGGTCGGGTACCCGGACCTGGCGGCCGAGGTGCTGGTGGTGCTGGGCGACCGGGCGCGGGTGCGGCCGGAGGACCTGGCCCCCGTGGTCGGCGCGGACGAGCTGGCGGCGGCGATCGAGGAGGTGCGGGGCGTGCACCTCGCGCCCGAGGTGTGCGAGTACGCCGTGCGGGTGGCGGTGGGGACGCGGTCGCACCCGGCGGTGCGGTGGGGCGTGAGCCCGCGCGGCAGCATCGCGCTGGTGCGGGCGGCGCAGGCGTACGCGGCGACCGAGGGGCGGCTGTTCGTGACGCCGGACGACGTGAAGGTGGTCGCCGAACCGGTGTTGGCGCACCGGTTGGTGCTGACCGCGGACGCGGAGCTGACCGGGCGGACGGCCGCCGCCGTGGTGGCCGACGTGCTCGGCGCGGTGCCCGTGCCGCCGGTGGGCTGAGCGGTGCGGTTGACCGCGCGCGGCGTCGCGGTGCTCGTGACGGCCGCCGTGTCCGGTGGCGTGGGCGTGTTCGCCGGGTACCCGTTGTTCCTGGCGTTGGCCGGGTTGCTGGCGGGGGCGGTGGTCGCGGGGTTCCCGGCGGTGGCGCGCGGGCTCGCCGTCGAGGTGGAGCGGTCGGTGCACCCGTCGCGGGTCGAGCGGGGGAAACCCGCGCTGGCGACGCTGTCGGTGCGCGGCGCCGGAGACGGGTTCACCGCGCGGGACCGGTGCGGGCGGCACGTGCGGCGCGTGGTCGTGCGGGCCGACGCGGTGTACCGGTACGAGCTGCCGACCTCCGAGCGGGGCAGGCACGTCGTGGGGCCGCTGGTGGTCGAGCGGACCGACCCGTTGGGGTTGGTGCGCAAGGACGTCGGGACGGGATCGACGGCCACGCTGTGGGTCCACCCCCGCCGGCACCCGGCGCGGCCGTTCGCCGCCGGGCACCGACGCCACCACCACGAGGGCGCGGCGACCGGGCCGCGCGGTTCGCTGGACCTGCGGGACGTGCGCGAGTACGTGCCAGGTGACGAGGTGCGGCTGGTGCACTGGAAGTCCAGCGCCCGCACCGGGAAGCTCATGGTCCGCGACTACGCCGACCCCGAACGGCCCCGGCTGGCCCTGCTGGTGGACACGCGGCACGCCACGGCGTTCGAGGACGTCGTGGAGGTCGCCGCGTCGGTCCTGCACGCCAGTGCCGTCGCCGGGTTCCGCTGCCGGTTGCTCACCCCGGGCGGGGTGGACGTGTCCGTGGACGGCGGAGTGCTCGCGGGGCGGCGGTTGTTGGACTCGCTGAGCGAACTGCGGGTGTCGCCGCAGGGTGAGCCGCCGGCGCGTCCCCGTGGCGGGTTCGTCGTGGTGACCGCCGGCCCGGTGGAGCCGTTCGCGGTGGTGCGGCCGGATGTCGTGCTGGCGCTGGGCGGGTCCGGTGGGGTGCCGGGGGCGCGGGTGGTGCGGGGCGCGGACGCGGCCGAGGTGGTGCGGCGGTGGAACGGGTGATCGTGCGGGTCGCCGCCCTGTTCGTGGCCGCGGTGGTGGCGGGTCTGCTGTTCGGGCCGGTGTTCGGGGTGGGGCCGTTGTCGCCGCCGCTGGCCGCGACGGTGGCGCCCGCGTTCGGGGTCGCGGTGTGGCTGCGGGAGCGCGAAGCGTGGCGTGCCGCGGGGACCGTGGTCGCGGGGTTGGCCGGGTTGTGGGCGGCTCTGCGTCCGGCGGATCCGGTCCACGCCCTGGTGGTGGGGGCGACGGAGTCGTGGCGGGTGGTGCTCGGGTCCACGTGGCCGGTGCGGCCGGAGCCGGAGGCGTTGGTCTTCGTGCCGTTGCTGGTGTTGGTGGCGGCGGTGTTCGGGGTCGAGCTGCTGGGTCGGGCGCCGTTGGCGGCGTTCCTGCCCGTGCTGGTGGTGGCCGGGTTGAGCCAGGCGTACTCGGCGGCGGGCTGGGTGACCGCGGTGGTGGCCGTGGCGGCGTTCGGGGCTTGCGGCGCGGTGGTCGTGGCGCGGCGGGTGCCGTGGGCGGCGCTGGCGGTGGGACTGGTCGGGGCGGTGGTGCTGGGGCTGGTGCCGACCGGGGCGGCGTGGTCGTTGCGGGACGGCGTGTCCGTCGCGCCGGCCGCCGCGCGGGTGACCAGTCCGCTGGTCGAGCTGCCGGCCCGGTGGGCGCAGCCCGGCACGGCGGTGTTCGAGTACTCGGCGGACGCCCGGGTCGAGCGCTGGCCGATCGCCGTGCTGGACGAGTTCGACGGGGTGAACTGGACGCCGGGGTCGTCGTTGCGGCGCATGGGGACCGGGTTGCCGCCGGGGGTGGACGTGCCGGTGGAGCGCAGGTCGGCCGTGGTGCGGTTGCGCGATCTCGGCGGCCCGTGGCTGCCCAGCCAGGCTTGGCCGGCGAGCGTGCAGGGCGTCGATCCCCTGGTGGACCCGGCGCGGGGCACGCTGCTGACCGAGTCGCGGGTCGCCGAGTACCGGCTGACGTGGTGGGAGCCGCGGGTGTCCGGCCTGGCGGACGCGGCGATCGACCCGGCCGCCCCGGGCGGGCTCGGCGGGGTGGGCGCGGCGCCGCCGGGGGTGGAGGCGGTGGCGGAGCGGGCGGTGTCGGGCCTGCGGTCGTCGTTCCGGGCCGCGTTGGTGCTGGAGCGGTACCTGCGGGAGAACTACGAGCTGGTGACCTCGGGACCGCTGCCCGTGGGGCACGGGTGGCCGGCGCTGGAACGGTTCCTGCTGCACGAGAAGCGCGGCACCAGCGAGCAGTTCGCCGCCGCTTATGTGGCGTTGGCGCGCCTGAGGGGCATTCCGGCGCGTCTGGTGGTCGGGTTCTCCTCCCCCGCCGACGGGACCGTGGTGCGCAACGGTGACGCGGTGGCGTGGCCGGAAGTCGCTGTCGAAGGCGTCGGGTGGGTCGCGCTGGACCCGACCGGCGCGGTCCGCGCGACGGCGGACTCGGGGGTGGCGCAGGACACCGAGCGGGCGCGAGAGGAGCTGCCGCCGGCCGGGGAGCTGTCCGAGCCGCCGGCGCCCGACCCGGTGCGGCCCGCGGACGGGTTGTCGTGGGTGCCGTGGGTTCTCGGCGTGGTGCTGGTCGGCGGGGTGGCGGCGGTGCCGGGGGTCGGGGCGGTGCGGTCGTGGCGGCGTCGGCGGGCGGGGACCGTGGAGACGGCGTGTGCCGAGGCGCGGGACCGGTTGCGGCGCAACGGGATCGCGGTGACCCCGGCGATGACCGTGCGCGAGATGGCCGACGCCGCGCCCGTGGTGTCCGGGGCGCTCCTCGCGTTGGCGCAGGCGGTGGACGCGGGGTTGTGGTCCGGCGCGGGGGTGGACGCGCGGCGGCACGCGTGGGAGGCCGTGCGGGCGTTGCGGACCGGGTTGCGGCGGTTGCCGTGGCGGGTCCGGGTGTGGGCGGCGTTCCGGTGGTGAGCTAGCGGGTGCACTTCGCGGCGCGGATGGGGTGCGGTGCGCTGCGGTGGGTGGTGCGGCCGTCGGTGCCGTGCACCTCGAAGCAGTACTTCAGGTTCGGCTCGACGGCGATGCGGGCGGTGCGGTCGCGCGACTCGGCGGAGGCGGAGTTCGGCTTGCCCTCGGGGGCCGTGATGACGACGTAGTCCAGGTCCGGGCCGGTCCAGGTGATGGTGACGTGGTCGCCGTCGTCCCGGACTTCGGTGACCTCGATCCGCGGCGCCTGCGGGGCGCTGACGGCGGGGACCTGCGGGGACGGCGCCGGCGGGTCGTCGCGCAGCAGCAGGAAGGGGGCGGCGGCGAACAGCGCGAGCGCGGCGGCGACGCCGAGCACCAGGCCCAGGCGGTCCCGGCGGTCGGTGTCGGGCAGCGGTTTCGCCTCCGCCACCTGGACCCGCCTGCCGCTGGGCGCGGGCGGCCCCACCGGGCCGGTGATCTTGTCCAGTTCGGCCCGGACGTCGTCCGGCCGGGCGGCGGGGTCGGGGTCGAGCAGGGCCCGGACCAGCTTCGCCAGGCCCAGCGGCACGTCGGGCCGGTCCACCTCGGGCGCGGGCTCGCCCAGCACCCGCAACACGTGCTCCTCGGCGGTCTCGCCGAGCCGTGCGGGGTGCGGCGGTTGGCCGGTGAGCGCGAAGAACAGCACCGCGCCGAGCCCGTACAGGTCGGTGCGGGCGTCCCGGACGGCGTCCCGCACGGTCTCCGGCGCGGCCCATGCCGCCTCGGGAGCCACCGGGAACGCCTCGCGCGGCACCAGTCCGCCGTCGGCCAGCACGGGTTCGCCGGTGCCGCGGAACAGCACGTCGTCGGCGGTGGGACCGCCGTGGACGAGTCCGGCCGCGTGCGCCGCCGCGAGTGTCGTGGCCAGCGCACGCGCCAGCGCCAGCACGTCCGGGACCGGCAGCGGGGCGGCGTCCGCCAACGCCCGCGGGCACCGCTCGACCCGCACGCCGAACCGCCCGTCACCGGTCACCTCGAAGCCGTGCACGACCCGCGTGCCCGGCACCCGCGCCCACCGCCCGTTCTCCCGCTCCCAGGCGGACCGGGCGCGCCGGTCGGGGGTGCCGGGGAACAGCTTGAGGTTCGTGTCCATCCCTGGAGTCACCATCGCCGCCCATGGTCCCACCCGGGTCATCGGAGCCGGGTGGGACCGCCCGAGCGTTCAACGCCCGCCCTCGGCCTCCCTCCGCGCCCGTCGCCGCTGGTGCAGCTCGACGCCGAGCGACCGGCCCATCAACCCGCCGAAGACGCCCGCCGCCACGCCGGCCGCCAACGCCGCCGGCAGGTCCACCACCAGCGCCGGCACCACGCCCGCGACCAGGGCCGCGGACACCCCGCCGATCCGGCCCGCGGAAGCACTGGTCCTCGGTTCACGCGTGACCGGCGGCTCGAAGAAGTCGTCGTCCTCGTCGTCGTCCTCGTCGTCCTCGTCGAACAGCTCGTCGTCGAACAGCTCGTCGTCGAACAGCTCGTCGTCCGCGTCGGGCTCGACGTCGTCGTCCGGCTCGTCCTGCTCCACCAGGTCGTCCGGGATCACGATGTAGTACGAGTCGTACCGGTCCACCTCCTCCGCCGACGAGACGTAGTCGTCCAACGACACCCGTGCCTGCTTGGTGCTCATCCCCATCACCCGCTGTGCGCCGACACGGAGATGGTCACCTTCTTGCCGTCCTTGCCGCCCTTGCCCCCGTCCTTGCCGCCGTCCTGCAACCGCTTCGCGAGGTCGGGCGAGGTCTGCACGGTCAGCACCGGAGCGGCCTTGGGCTTGGACTTGGACTTCTCCGCGCGCTCCTTGTCCCGCTCGTCGTCCTTCTGCTTGCGCAGCTTCTTCACCTCACCCCGCTTCTCGTCGTAGTCCTTCTTGGCCTTGGACAGGTCGTCCTGGGCGCGCTCGACCTTCTTCTTCGCCTCGCTCGCCTCCGCCTTGGCCTTCTTCAGCGCCTCGTCGGTCGGCGACGGCTTCTTCTCCTTCTTCGGCGTGGACAGGTGCACGACCACCTCGGCCTTGCCCTCGCCGGTCGTCTTCACCTCGGCGTGCGCCACCGAAGCCGCCGCGGGCGGCGCCGGCGGCGCGGGCGGCGCGGGCTCCTCGGCCTCCGCTTCCTTCTGCACCAAGGGCTGCACGACCGGCTTCACGGGCTGCGCCACACGCTGCGCCACGGGCTGGGCGACCGGCGGCGCCGGCGGCTCCTCGGCCTCCGCTTCCGCCTGCGGCACCGGAACCGGCTTCGGCGCGGGCGGCGACGCGGGCGGCACGGTCGTCGCGCCGGGCGGCGGCTCGTGCGGCGGTGACTGGGGCTCGGTGGTCCGCGCGTCGGTGACCGGCGGGGCGGCGTGCGCGGGCGCGCTCCAGCCCGGCCACTGGGGCTGCGCCGGCGCGCCCGCCTGCGCCGCGGGTGCGGTGGTCGCCCGTGTCAGCGTGACGTTGCGGAGTTCCGCGCCCACGGCCTCCAGGCGTCGCCCGAGGTGGCCGAGTTCGTCCGCCAGCCGTATCAGGGGGTCCTGTCCAGTCATGTGACCAGGGTCGCGCCCCGCCCGCGTATCCGGATCCGTACCTCTACTCACTCCCGCGTACCGAACAGGTCACGCCGCTGAATCGTGAAACTTGACAGCGACCCCTGTGTAACCGATTAACTGCACCCCTGTAATCGATACCACGTGATCGAGGGGGTGCGGAGCGTGACCACGATCAAGGACGTCGCGCAGCACGCCGGCGTCTCGACCGCGACCGTCTCCCGCGTCCTGAACGGCCACGCCGCCCCGACGCCCGAGACCCGCACCCGCGTCCTCGCCGCCGTCGAAGAACTCGGCTACCGCCCCAACGCGCTGGCCCGCTCCCTGCGCACCACCTCGACCAAGACCCTGGGCCTGGTGATCAGCGACCTGGTCAACCCGTTCTTCGCCGAGATCGCCCGCGCGGTCGAGGAGGAGGCGCGCGCCCACGGGTACTGCGTGATCGTCGCCAACGCCGACGAGTCCGCCGACCAGCTCCTCACCTACGTCCGCACGCTGCTCGACCGCCGCGTGGACGGCCTGCTGGTGTGCCCGGCGACCGACGACCCGTCCTGGCTGGCCGAGGTCGAGCAGCGCGGCGTCCCGCTGGTGCTGCTGGACCGGACGGTGCCGGACGCGACGTGCCCGGTGGTCCGCGCCGACGGTGCGCAAGCGCTTGCCGACCTGGCCGAGGCGCTGAAAGCCGCAGGTCACCAGCGGGTCGGCGTGATCGCGGGCCCGCCGGACACGAGCACCGGCCGGGAACGCCTGGAACAGTTCGCGCGCGGCGGCCTGGACCTGCGGGTCGTGCACGGCGACTTCCGCCGCGACAGCGGCGCCCGCGCGGCGGCCGAACTGCTCGACGCGCCGGACCGCCCGACGGCCCTGGTCGCGATGGACAACCTGATGGGCCTGGGCGCGCTGGAGGAGCTGCGCCGCCGCGGCCTCACCGTCCCGGCCGACGTGGGCCTCGCCGTCTACGACGACCAGCCGTGGTTCCCGCTGCTCGACCCGCCGATCACGGTCATCGCCCAGCCCACCGTCGAGATGGGCCACGCGGCGGCCCGCAGCCTGCTGGCGCTGGTCGCGGGCGAGCAGCCGGCCGACGTCCAGCTCACCGCGCGCCTGGTCGTGCGGGGTTCCTGCGGGGAGGCGACCGGTGCTGCTTGAGGCCCGGAACATCGGCAAGAGCTTCACCGGCGTGCGCGCGCTGGACGGCGTGGACTTCGACGTCCGCCCCGGCGAGGTGCACGTCCTGCTCGGCGAGAACGGCGCGGGCAAGTCCACGCTGGTCAAGGTGCTCGCCGGCGTCCACGCGCCGGACCAGGGCACCGTCGAACGGCGCGGCAGCCTGGCCGTGATCCACCAGGAGCTGACCCTCGTCCCGCAGCTCTCGGTCGCCGAGAACCTGTTCCTCGGCCGCCCGCCCCGGCGCTTCGGAATTGTCGACAAAGCGCGAATGCGACAGGACGCCCGAGCGCTCCTCGACCGCGTCGGCCTGGCCGTGGACCCGACGACACCCGTCGCGGACCTCGGCATCGCGCAGCAGCAGATGGTCGAGATCGCCCGCGCGCTGAGCCTGAACGCCCAGCTCCTGGTCCTCGACGAGCCGACCGCCGTGCTCACCGACACCGAGACCGACCGCCTGCTCGGCATCATGTCCGAGCTGCGCGCGCAGGGCGTCGGCCTGGTGTTCATCACGCACCACCTGGACGAGATCCGCCGCGTCGCCGACCGCATCACCGTCCTGCGCGACGGCCGCAGCGTCGGCACCCTGCCCGGCACGGCCACCGTCGAGCACATGATCGAGCTGATGGTCGGCCGCACCATCGACGAGCAGTACCCGCGCCGCCGCGCCGAACCCGGCGAGGTGCTGTTCAAGGTCGAGGGCCTGACCCGGCGCGGCGCGTTCCGCGACGTGTCCTTCCACGTCCGCGCGGGCGAGGTCGTCGGGATCGCGGGCCTGGTCGGCGCGGGCCGGACCGAGGTGGTGCGCGCGGCGTTCGGCGTGGACCCCTACGACTCCGGCACCGTCGAGGTCGCCGGGCGGAGGGTGCCCGCGCACGACGTGCGCGCGGCGGTCCGCGCCGGCCTCGGCCTGGTCCCGGAGGACCGCAAGGGCCAGGGCCTGGTGCTGACCTCGACCGTCGCCGACAACCTGGGCCTGGTCACCATGCGGGCGAGCACCAGGGCGGGCCTGGTGGACCGGCGCGGCCAGCGCGAACGGGCCGCCGGGATGGCGAAGTCGCTGCGGGTCAAGGCCTCCGGGCTCGGGCAGCCGGTGCGCGAGCTGTCCGGCGGCAACCAGCAGAAGGTCGTCATCGGCAAGTGGCTGCTCGCCGACCCGCGCGTGCTGGTGCTCGACGAGCCGACCCGCGGCGTGGACGTGGGCGCGAAGGTCGAGATCTACGAGCTGGTCAACCGGATGACGGCGGCCGGGCGCGCGGTCGTGCTGGTGTCCTCCGACCTGCCCGAGGTGATCGGGATGAGCGACCGGGTCGTCGTGATGGCGCACGGCCGCGTCGCGGGCGAGCTGCCCGGCGGCACGACCCAGGACAAGGTGATGGCGTTGGCGGTTCAGGAGTTCCCGGCATGACAACGGTGGCCAGTCGCAAGAACCTCAGGGTGCTGTCCGACAACGGCGCGCTCGCGGGCCTGGTGGTGCTGGTGGTGGCGCTGTCGCTGCTCGCGCCGTCGTTCCTGAGCACCCAGAACCTGCTCAACGTGGGCGTGCAGGCGGCCGTGGTCGCGGTGCTCGCGTTCGGCTCGACGTTCGTCATCGTGTCCGGCGGCATCGACCTGTCCGTGGGCAGCGTCGCGGCGCTGTCGGCGATGGTCGGCGCGTGGTCGTCGGCCGAGGCGGGCCTGCCCGGACCGGTGGCGCTCCTGCTCGGCCTGGCCACCGGCGTGGTCGCGGGCCTGGTCAACGGCGCGCTGGTGTCCTACGGGAAGCTGCCCGCGTTCATCGCGACCCTGGCCATGCTCAGCGTCGCCCGCGGCCTGACCCTGGTGGTGTCGCAGGGCAGCCCGACCACCACACCCGACGTCGTCAGCTTCCTCGGGTCCAACCTGACCCCGTTCCTGCCGGTGCCGTTGCTGGTGATGCTGGTGTTCTTCGGCGTCACCGGGTTCGTGCTGTCCCGCACGTACTCCGGCCGCGCGATGTACGCGATCGGCGGCAATGAGGAGGCCGCGCGGCTGTCCGGCATCGACGTGCGCCGCCAGAAGCTCGTGATCTACGCGCTGTCCGGCCTGTTCGCGGCCGTCGCGGGCATGTTGCTGGCCGGCCGGCTGTCCTCCGCGGGCCCGCAGGCGGCCGTGGGCTACGAGCTGGACGCGATCGCGGCCGTGGTGATCGGCGGCGCGTCGCTGTCCGGCGGCGTCGGCCGCGCCACCGGCACGCTGGTCGGCGCGCTCGTGCTGGCCGTGCTGCGCAACGGCCTCAACCAGTTGCAGGTGTCCCCGTTCTGGCAGCAGGTGGTGATCGGCGCGGTGATCGCGCTGGCCGTCCTGCTCGACACGCTTCGCCGCCGTACCCGATGAAAGGAATGACGAAGATGAAGTTCCGCGGTGTCGCCGCGCTGTCAGCCGTCGCCCTCGCGGCGCTGACCGCGTGCGGTTCGGGGGCGTCGGCAGGTGGCGGTGGCGACATCACCGTCGGCCTGGCGATCTCCACCCTGGACAACCCCTACTTCGTGGCCCTCAAGGAAGGTGCCGAGAAGGCCGCCGCCGAGCTGGGCGTGAAGCTGACGGTGGTGGACGCCCAGAACGACGCCACCAACCAGGTCAACCAGGTGCAGACGTTCACCACCCAGGGCGTCAAGGCGATCATCATCAACCCGGTCGACTCCAAGCAGGCCGCGCCCGCCGCGAAGGCCGCGGAGAACGCGAGCATCCCGCTGGTCGCGGTGGACCGGTCGGTGGACGAGGGCAAGGTCGTCTCCGAGGTTGCGTCGGACAACGTCCAGGGCGGCACCCTCGCGGCGATCGAGCTCGGCCGCGCGGTCAGCGGCGACGTCGTGCACCTGCAGGGCATCCCCGGCGCGTCGGCCGCCCGCGACCGCGGCCAGGGCTTCGAGCAGGGCCTGAACTCCGGCGGCATCAAGGTCGTGGCGAGCCAGCCCGCGGACTTCAACCGCGCCAAGGGCCTGGACGTGATGACGAACCTGTTGCAGGCCAACCCGGCCATCAAGGGCGTGTTCGCGGACAACGACGAGATGGCGCTGGGCGCGATCAAGGCGCTGGGCGACCGGGCGGGCAAGGACGTCGCCGTGGTCGGGTTCGACGGCACGCCGGACGGCCTGAAGGCGGTCGAGGACGGCACAATGGCCGCGACCATCGCGCAGCAGCCGGAGGTGCTCGGGCGCAAGGCCGTCGAGCAGGCGGTGAAGGCGGCGCGCGGCGAGGCGGTCCAGGAGGTCGTCGACGTGGAGGTCAAGGTCGTGACGAAGAAGAACGTCGCCGAGTTCAAGAAGTGAGTCGAGCGGTGGGCGTACTGGTGCTGGGCTCGGCCAACGCGGACCTCGTCGTGGCGGTGGAGCGCCGTCCGGCGGGCGGCGAGACGGTCCTGGGCGGTGACACGGTGGTGATGCCGGGCGGCAAGGGCGCCAACACGGCCGTCGCCGCCGGTCGGCTCGGGTGCGACGTCGCGCTGGTGGGTGCGGTGGGCGCGGACCAGTACGGCTCGCTGCTGCGGGAGTCCCTGGTGTCGGCCGGGGTGCGCGTCGAGTCGGTGCGCACCTCGGACCGGCCGACCGGGATCGCGTACATCACCGTGACGCCGGACGGGGAGAACTCCATCGTCGTGGCCCCGGGGGCGAACTCGGACGTTTCGGTGTCCGATGTGGACGCGCTTTCGTGGGACGGCGTCTCGGTGCTCGTGTGTTCGCTTGAGGTGCCGCTGTCCACTGTGGAGCACGCTGTCGCGGTGGCCGCCGGGCACGGGGTGCGGTGCGTGCTCAACCTGTCGCCGGTGACGGCTGTGTCGCCGGAGGCGTTGGCGCTGCTCGACCCGTTGATCGTGAACGAGCACGAGGCGCTCGCGTTGGCGGACTCGTTCAAGGGGTTGTTGGCGCTGGGACCGCGGTCGGCGGTCGTGACGCTGGGTGGGCGGGGTGCCGCCGTGGTGACGCCGGAGGGCGTTGTCGAGGTCCCCGCGCCCGCGGTGGACGTGGTCGACACGACCGGCGCCGGGGACGCGTTCGCCGGTGCCCTCGCGTTCGGACTGTCCCGCGGCGACTCGCTCGTCCAGGCCGCCCGCTTCGCCGCCCGGGTGGCGGCGACGTCGGTGACCAGGGCGGGCGCGCAGCCGTCGTACCCGCGGGCGGACGAGGTGCTCGCGTGAAGCGGTCGGGCATCCTGCACGCGACGCTGAACGCGGAACTGGCCCGGCTCGGTCACACGGACGAGGTGGTCGTCGCGGACTGCGGCCTGCCGATCCCGCCGGGGCCGGCGGTGGTGGACCTGGCGTTCACGTTCGGCGTGCCGGGCTTCCTGCAGGTGGTCGACGGGTTGCTGGCGGAGCTGGTGGTCGAGCGCGCGGTGGTGGCGACCGAACTGGACGACCGCAACCCGACGTGCGCGCGGGCCCTGGCGGACCGCCTGCCGCTGATCGACCGGATCAGCCACGAGGACCTGAAGGCGAGAACGGCCGGCGCGCGGTTGGTGGTGCGGACCGGCGAGGCGACCCCGTACGCGAACGTGCTGCTGCGCTGCGGCGTGCCGTTCTGAGCAGCCCCCGACTTCAATCCTTCCAGAGGGGTACGACACCCGGCCCCCAACGCCCCCGGGGCCAATCCTCCCACGCCGCCACGACAAATCCCGCGCCCAGCCGTCCGCACCCACCTCCCGCGGCGGACCAACCGGCGCATCCCACGACCCCACGGCGCTGCCCCGCCGTGGGGTCGTCCGCCACCCGACCAACACGCCTCGACCACAGCGCTCGGCCGTGTGTGGCTGCCGGCAGCGCCCGCTCCACGCGCCCCCGGCCGCTGGCCGCGCCTGCCGCCGCCAGCCGCCCTCGGTCGCCTGCCGCCCTCGGTCGCCTGCCGCCCTCGGTCGCCTGCCGCCGCCGGGCGCTGGCCGGCTGCCGCCGCCGGCCGCTGGTCGCGCCTGCCGGGGTCGCTTGGCCGGCGCGTGCGCCCAAGCCCGCCTGGCCGCCTGACGCGGTGGTCATCACCCGCCGCCTGCCCGAGCCCGCCGCACCGCACCCCCGCCGCCGCCCCCGGCCGGCCGGAGACGTGCTGCGATCGATCGCCGCCGGTTAAGACCTGGTTTCCTGCGGTAGCGGACTCGCGGGTAGTGGCGTTGGCTGGTTCACGTCCCTGCTACCCGAAGGGTATGGTCTAGACCATGTCGAGCGCGCGGCTGAGCGGTGTCGGTGTCAGTTCCGGGCGGGCTTCCGGGCCTGTGGTGCGGGTGGCCGAGCCGTTGGGGGAGCCACCGGCCGAGCCCGTGCCCTCCGATCCCGCGGCCGAGGCCGCGCGCATCCGGCCCGCGGCGGACGTCGTCGCCGAACGGCTCTTCGCCCGCGCCGCCCAGGCGACCGGGGACGCGAAGTCCGTCCTGGAGACCACCGCCGCGATGGCCGCCGACCCCGCCCTCCTCGGCCAGGCCGAGAAGCTCGTCGCCGAACGCCGGGTCCCCGCCGCGCGCGCCGTCCACCAGGCCGCCGCCGGGTTCATCACCGCCCTGGAAGCCGCCGGCGGGTACATGGCCGAACGCGCCCGCGACGTGCAGGACGTCCGCGACCGCCTGGTCGCCGAACTGCTCGGCGTCGCCCCGCCCGGCGTCCCCGAACTCGCCTCGCCCAGCGTCCTGGTCGCCCGCGACCTCGCCCCCGCCGACACCGCCGGCCTCGACCCCGCCAAGGTCCTCGCCCTGGTCACCGAGGAGGGCGGGCCCACCTCGCACACCGCCATCCTCGCGCGCTCGCTGGGCATCCCGGCCGTCGTCGCGTGCCGCGGCGTCCTCGCCTCCGACGCCGCCGCCCTGCTCGTGGACGGCGACACCGGCGTCGTGCAGCCCTCCGACGGCACGGTCCGCGCCGCGCACGTCGCCGGCAAGGTCGAGTGGAACGGCGTGGGCGTCCTGCGCGACGGGCACCGGGTGAAGGTGCTGGGCAACGTCGGCTCCCCCGCCGACGCGGTCGCCGCCGCAGCCGCCGGCGCGGAGGGCGTGGGCCTGTTCCGCACCGAGTTCTGCTTCCTGTCCTCGACGCAGGAGCCGACCGTCGAGGACCAGCGCGCGGCCTACGCCGCCGTGCTCGCGCCGTTCGCCGGCAAGCCGGTCGTCGTCCGCACGCTGGACGCCGGCGCGGACAAGCCCCTCGCGTTCCTCGAACCGGACCCCGAGCCCAACCCGGCGCTGGGCGTGCGCGGCCTGCGCGTGGCGTTCGACCGGCCCGAGGTGCTGGACCGGCAGTTGGAGGCCATCGCGCTGGCCGCCAAGGACAGCGGCGCGGACGTGTCCGTGATGGCCCCGATGGTCGCGACCGCCGCCGAGGCCGCGTGGTTCGTCGACCGCGCCCGCAAGGCCGGCATCGAGCGGGTCGGCGTGATGATCGAGATCCCGGCCGCCGCGCTGGTCGCCCGGGAGATCCTGGCCGTGGTCGACTTCGTGTCCCTGGGCACCAACGACCTCGCCCAGTACACCTTCGCCGCCGACCGCCAGGTGGGCGCGGTCGCCGCGTTGAACGACCCGTGGCAGCCCGGCCTGTTGCGCCTGGTCAAGCTGGTCGGCGACGCCGGCACCGAGCTGGGCAAGCCGGTCGGCGTGTGCGGTGAGGCCGCCGCCGACCCGCTGCTGGCGTGCGTCCTCACCGGGCTGGGCGTGACGAGCCTGTCGATGAACCACACGGCGCTGGCCGGCGTCGGCGCGAAACTGGCCTCCACCAGCTTCGACCTGTGCCAACTGGCGGCGCGCGGCGCACTGGGAGCCCACGACCCGGCCTCCGCCAAGCTCGCGGCCCGCGCACCGCACTAGCGGGCGGCGTCGAGGACCGCCCTGATCAGGGGGTGGTCCTCGCTGCCCTTGCGCACCGCCGCGAACACCCGCCGCAACGGCGCGGTGCCGCGCACCGGGACGCCGCGCAACGCGTGCCGCGGCACCAGGGCCACCCCGGCGCCGGCCCGGACCAGCGCCCCGACCGCGCTGAAGTCGTCGGACGTGTGCACGATCCGAGGCGCGAACCCCGCGTCCCCGCACGCCAGCTCCACCACGTCCCGCACCGGGTTGCCGGGCAGCGTCGCCACCCAGTCGTCCTCGGCCAGCTCCCGCAGGTCCACCTCCGGCCGCCCGGCCAGCCGGTGGTCGGGCGGCAGCACCACGTCGAACGGCTCGGTGTAGAGCGGGAACCGGGTCAGCCGCCCGTCGTCGCGGCGCGGCCGGTACTCCTCGGTGATCGCCAGGTCGATCTCGCCGTCGAGCAGCAGCGGCACGCTCGCGTGCCCCTCCACGTCCCGCACCCGCACCACCACGCCGGGCGCGGACACCCGCAGCCGGGCCAGCGCCGGCGCCACGACCTGCGTGATCGCCGACGCGAAGCTGCCCACCTCGACCCGCCCGGCGGCGCCGGACGACAACCCGGCCAGGGTCGCCTGGGCACGCTCCAGCTCGGCGGCGACGGCGTTCGCGTGCCCCACCAGCAACTCGCCCGCGGACGTCAGCGACACCCGCCGCCCCCGCCGGCGCAGCAACTCCTGCCCGACCTCGGACTCCAGGGCGGCCAGTTGCTGCGAGACGGCGGACGGCGTGAGGTGCAACGCCTGCGCCGCCGCGGTCACCGTGCCGTGGTCGGCGAGCGCGCGCAGCACGCGCAGCCGTCGGGGATCGATCACCCGGTCATTGTCTTCACCAGGGTCATCGTCTGCTTGCCCTGGTCGGAGGAGACGTCGAGGGTCAGCCGGTCGCCCTTCACCCGCGCCGGCACCTCCCCGCACGGCCCGGACGTCGTGGTGAACAGCAACCGCTCGCCGTCCCCCTCGACCACGCCCGAGCAGTTGACCTCCATCTCGGGCAGGCCCTGGTCGCCGAACTGCCCGAGGTTGAACACGACCTTCATCCGCAGGTCGAACGCGCCGTCCGGACCGACGGTGAGCGTGGCCGGCAGGTCCGCCGCGCTGCCCGACGGGGCCGAGCTCCACGTGCCCACGGCGTCGGACGGGTTCGCGCCCGCCCCCTGGACGATCTTGTACGCCCCGAACCCGCCGCCCGCCACCACGGCGGCCACGAGCACGGGCATCCCCAGCCCCTTGAAGCTGAACTTGTTCGTCCGGTCGCCGATGTGCCGGACGCGCACGTCCTTCCCGGCCTGGAAGACGTTGTTCCCCTCGCCCTCTACCCGCGAGGACTGCCGCCAACCGTCGGTCATGCCCACCTCCCCTGTCACAGAGGAGGTAGGCGCGACCACGGTCCGCGTTACGCGATTCGCTCCAACGGGTTACGCCGACTGCCGCATGACCTCGCGCGCGGCGATGAAGGCGTCCACCGCCCGGTTCACGTCGTCGGTCGAGTGCGCGGCCGACATCTGGGTGCGGATGCGGGCCTTGCCGTGCGGCACCACCGGGTAGGAGAAGCCGATCACGTAGATGCCCTGCTCCAGCAGCAGGTCGGCCATCCGGGACGCCTCCGCCGCGTCGCCGATCATCACCGGGATGATCGGGTGCTCGCCGGGCAGCAGGTCGAAGCCCGCCTCGGTCATCCGCGACCGGAACAGCGCGGTGTTCGCGCGCAGCCGCTCCAGCAGCTCGCCGGACGAGCTGAGCAGGTCCAGCGCGGCGATCGCGGCGGCGGTGATCGACGGGGCCAGCGAGTTGGAGAACAGGTACGGCCGGGAGCGCTGCCGCAGCATCTCCACGATCTCCGCGCGCCCGGACGTGTAGCCGCCGCTCGCGCCGCCCAGCGCCTTGCCCAGCGTGCCGGTGACGATGTCCACCCGGTCCCGCACGCCGAACAGCTCCGGCGTGCCGCGCCCGGTCGGGCCGGTGAAGCCGACGGCGTGCGAGTCGTCCACCATGACCAGCGCGTCGTACCGGTCGGCCAGGTCGCAGATCTCGTCCAGCGGCGCGAGGTAGCCGTCCATGGAGAACACGCCGTCGGTGGCGATCAGCCGGTAGCGGGCGTCGGCGGAGTCCTTGAGCTGCCGCTCCAGGTCGTCCATGTCGCGGTTCTTGTAGCGGTGGCGGCGCGCTTTGGACAGGCGGACGCCGTCGATGATCGACGCGTGGTTCAGCTCGTCGGAGATGATCGCGTCGTCCGCGCCGAGCAGCGTCTCGAACAGGCCGCCGTTGGCGTCGAAGCACGAGCTGTAGAGGATGGTGTCCTCGGTGCCGAGGAACTCCGACAGCCGCTTCTCCAGCTCCTTGTGCGGTTCCTGGGTGCCGCAGATGAACCGGACGGAGGCCATGCCGAAGCCCCACCGGTCCAGCGCGTCCTTGGCCGCCGCGACCAGCCGCGGGTGGTCGGCGAGGCCCAGGTAGTTGTTGGCGCAGAAGTTCAGCACCTCGTCGCCCGCGCCCACCCGGACGGCGGCGTTCTGCGGTGTGCCGATCACCCGTTCCGCCTTGTAGAGGCCCGCCGCGCGGATCTCGTCGAGGCCGGAACGCAGGTCGTCGCGCATCGCGCCGTACATCAGTGGGCTCCCGTCCAGTCGAGGATGACCTTGCCGCACTTGCCCTCGCGGGCGGTGGCGAAGGCCTCGGCGTGCTCGGTGTAGTCGAACCGGTGCGTGATCACCGGCGTGAGGTCGAGGCCGCGCTGGAGCAGCACGGACATCGAGTACCAGGTCTCGAACATCTCGCGGCCGTAGATGCCCTTGATGTGCAGCATCTTGAGCACGACGCTGCTCCAGTCCACGGCGAACTCCTCGGCGGGCAGCCCGAGGATGGCGATCCGGCCGCCGTGCGCCATGTTGCCGATCATGTCCTGGAGGGCGACCGGCTTGCCGGACATCTCCATGCCGACGTCGAAGCCCTCGGTCATGCCGAGCTCGGCCTGCGCCTCGGCGATGGACCGCTTGGTCACGTCCAGCGCCAGGTCGACGCCGACCTTGCGGGCGATGTCCAGCCGGTGCTCGCTGACGTCGGTGATCACGACGTTGCGCGCGCCCGCGTGCTTGGCGACGGCCGCCGCCATGATGCCGATCGGGCCCGCGCCGGTGATCAGCACGTCCTCGCCGATCACCGGGAAGGACAGCGCGGTGTGCACGGCGTTGCCGAACGGGTCGAAGATCGCCGCCACGTCCAGGTCCACGGGGGTGCGGTGCACCCACGCGTTCTGCTCGGGCAGCACCACGTACTGGGCGAACGCGCCGTCGCTGTGCACGCCGAGGCCGCGCGTGTTGGCGCACAGGTGCCGGCGGCCCGCCTTGCAGTTGCGGCACGTCCCGCACACCAGGTGGCCCTCGCCGCTGACCACGTCGCCGACCTGCACGCCGGTCACCGCGGACCCCGTCTCCACGACCTCGCCGACGAACTCGTGCCCGAGCACGAGGGGCGCGTGGATGTTGTGGGCGGCCCACTCGTCCCACGAGTCGATGTGCAGGTCGGTGCCGCAGATGCCGGTGCGCAGCACCCGGACGACCACGTCGTTCGGGCCGGGGGTCGGGTCGGGGACGTCGGTCAGCGACAGTCCCGGCCCGGCGGTCGCCTTGACCAGAGCCTTCATGCCGGCAGTGTGCTCCCGTCCTGCTTGTGCAGTCCATCAGGACTTTCTGAACTCGCTTGTAAGCTCCGCTTCACTGGCGATGTTGCGCGCCATGCCCGCGAACACCACCCCGTGGAACGGCCACACCAGCCACCAGTAGACGTGCCCGGCGAGGCCGCGCGGCACGAACACCGCGCGCTGCCGGTAAGTGGACCCGCCGTCGTCCGCCTCCGCCACCCGGAGCTCCAGCCACGCCAGGCCCGGCACCCGCATCTCCGCGCGCAGCCGCAGCAACCGCCCGCGCTCGACCTCCTCGACCCGCCACCAGTCCAGCGCCTCGCCGACGTGCAGCCGCTTCGGGTCCCGCCGCCCGCGCCGCAGCCCGACCCCGCCGACCAACCGGTCCAGCCACCCCCGCACCGCCCAGGCCGGCGGGAACGAGTACCAGCCGTGCTCGCCGCCGATGCCCTCCACCACCGCCCACAGGCGTTCCGGGGAGGCGTGAGTCCGGCGTTCGCGCACGTCCACGTAGGAGGAGCCGCCCGACCAGTCCGGGTCGCTGGGCAGCGGGTCGGAGGGCGCGCCCGGCGTCGACGCGCCCGACCAGCGGGTCTCCACCGCGCCGTCCCGGATGCGGGTGAGCGCGAGCCGCACGGCCTGGTCGTACCCCGTGGTCGGGCCGGGGACCAGCGCCTCGATGTCGTGCTCCCGGCACACGACCTCGTGCACCAGCGACTCGATCAGCGGCGCGGCGATCGAGCGGGGCACGGGCGTCACCAGGTTCACCCAGTGGGCGGACAGCTTCGGCGTCAGCACCGGCACCGGCAGCACCCGGCGCGGGCGCAGCCCGGCGACCCGCGCGTAGCGCAGCATCATGTCCAGGTAGGTCAGGACGTCCGGGCCGCCGATGTCGAACGTCCGGTTGATCCCGTCCGGCAGGTCCACGCACGCGACCAGGTAGCGCAGGACGTCCCGCACCGCGATCGGCTGGATCCGGTTGTGCACCCACCGGGGCGTCACCATCACCGGCAGCCGCTCGGTCAGGTAGCGCAGCATCTCGAAGCTGGCCGACCCGGACCCGATCACCACCGCGGCCTGGAGCACCACGGCGGGCACGCGCGAGCGCAGGAAGACGTCCCCGACCTCCTTGCGGGAGGCGAGGTGCGGCGAGAGGTCGGCGTCCGGCGGGTGCAGGCCGCCCAGGTACACGATCCGGCGCACCCCGGCGGCCTCCGCGGCGCGCGCGGTGTTCTCGGCGGCCCTCCGGTCGGCGTCGGCGAAGTCCCGGTGGTGCAGCGAGTGGACCAGGTAGTAGAGGACGTCCACCCCTTCGACCGCGGCCCCGAGGTCCTGCAGGACGTCCCCGCGCACCACCTCGACCCGGTCCGCCCAGGGCACGTCCCGCAGCTTCCCGGGGTCGCGCACCAGGCACCGGACCTCGTGCCCCTCGTCGAGCAACCGCGGCACGAGCCGCCCACCGAGGTACCCGGTCGCACCGGTCACGAGACAGCGCATACCCAGATCCTGGCCGGCCCCGACGGGTCCCGCACGACGGGCGTCAGACGCCGCGCAGCCAGTTCTTCTTGCGCTTGACCTCCACCGAACCCGCCGTCACGTGGCCGCGCAGGACGAAGTGCGGCCGGCCGCCGGTGCCGCCCACCTTGTCCTTGAGCGACGACGCCGCGAGGTCCACCCCCTCGGTGCTCACCGTCGCGTCGTCGGGCAGCACCAGCTTCACCGACCCGGCCAGCACGTCCAGCTCGACCTCGACCACCGGGCTCAGGATCGACGCCTCCCGGAAGTCCAGCTCCGTCGAGCCCATCCGGTTGCGCACGACGACGGTCTTCGGCACCGTCCACTGCCCCTTGCGGCGCACCGACGACATGGTGGACTTCAGCTCCAGCGGCTCGACCGACGCCACCACCCGGGTCTGGTCGGCGTGCACGACGCCGCTGAGGTCCAGCAGCACCCCGTTGAGCTGTTCCCGGGTCTTCGCGGCCAGCGCCGTGTCGGCGCGCTCGGTGAACTCGTCCAGGGTGATCAGGCCGCGCCCGATCGCCTTCTGCAGGACGCCGACGACGTGCTCGCGTTCGGCGTCGGACACCCGCCACTGCCTCGGATCGGTCATGTCCCCTCCGGTTCGACGTCCAGGCCGTGCTCGATGGCGTACCGGGCCAGCTCGACCCGGTTGTGCAGCTGGAGCTTGCGCAGCGTCGACTGCACGTGGTTCTCCACGGTGCGGTGCGAGATGACCAGGCGGGTCGCGATCTGGCGGGCGGTCAGGCCCTTCGCGACCAGCCGCAGCACCTCCGTCTCGCGGTCGGTGAGCTGCGGCTTGTCCTCGTCCGGCGTGGCGGCCATGCGCCGGTACTCGCCGAGCACCAGGCCCGCCAGGCCCGCGGTGAACACGGCGTCGCCGGCGGCGGTGCGGTTGACCGCCTCCACCAGCTCCTCGGCCGACGCGGACTTCACCAGGTAGCCCGACGCGCCCGCCTTCACCGCCTCCAGGACGTCGTCGTGCTCGCCGCTGGCCGACAGCACCAGGACCCGCGTCCCGGTCAGCGACCCGGTGATCATCGTGGTGGCCTCGACCCCGGTCGACTCGCCCAGGTTGAGGTCCATCAGCACCACGTCCGGCCGCACGGCGCGGGCGATGCGCACCGCGGACGCCGCGTCGCCGGCCGTGGCGACCACGTCGAACCCGCGTTCGGCGAGGTCGCGCGCGACCCCGTCCCGCCAGATCGGGTGGTCGTCGACCACCATCACGGACACGCTCATCGGTAGACCCGCACCTCCCACTCAGTGCCCTCCCCCGGGCCGGTCTGCAGCTCCAGCGTCCCACGCAGCGCCTCGACCCGGCCCCGGATGGACTTCGCCACGCCCATCCGCCCCTCCGCCTCGGCCGACGCCAGCCGCCCCTCGGGGATGCCGGGACCGTCGTCGCGCACGCTGAGCACCACCTCGTCGCCCAGGTCCTCCAGCAGCACCCACGCCTTCGCGCCGGGCGCGTGCTTGTCCACGTTGGACAGCGCCTCGCGGACCACCGCGGTCAGCTCGGCCGCCGTCGCGGCCGGGAGCATGACCTGGGTGGCCGGAGTGGACACCTGCACCCGCGGCGTGGCGAGCAGTTGCAGCCCCGGCCGCAGGTCCGCGTCACCATCCACAGTGGACTCGGTGGGCGCGGCGGCCACCAGGGACCGCAGCGCGATCTCCTGCTCGCCGGCCAGCTCGGCCAGTTCCGCCGCCTCGCCGCCCAGCTCCAGGCCGCGCTTGCGCACCCGGGCCAGCACCTGGAGGACACCGTCGTGGATGGACCGTGCGAGACGCTCGCGTTCCGCCGTGGCCGCCTCGGTGCGCAACGCCTGCTCCAACCGCACGGCCGACTTGCGCGCCGTCGTGGACGCCATGCCCACGACCAGGCCCGCGCCGGACAGCAGCACGACGTCCCGCACGAGGTCCACGCTCAGCACGCCCCGGCTCAGGTAGGTGAACAGCCCGACCACCAGGCCGGACATCGCGCCCGCGACCGACCCGCCCAGCGCGCCCGCCGCGACCGGCGGCGCGGACGCCCAGATGGTGGTGATCAGCGGGACGTTCGACAGGAACTGGTAGTCGGTCATGATCAGCGGGGACAGCGACATCAGCGCGCACGCCAGCCCCAGGTCCAGCGACACCAGCCACGGCCGGCGGCCGGCCTCCCGGCTGTAGGCGAAGCTGGTGACCACCGTCCACGCGGCCATCGCGCCGATCGCGGCCCACGCGAGCCACGGCCGTTCGTAGCCCCTGTGGTGCACCGCGGCGTTGCCCAGCGCGAACAGGAACGTCACGATCCGTAGTGCGACGGTTCCCCGCCAGAGGTGCGCGACCGGGTCTCCGGTCACCGATGGACCCGTCCGGCCCGGCTCTGTGTGCACGGTGTGCTCCCTTCACCGCTGATTTTGCCGTGTCGGAGTGGCGCAGCTAACCCCCAGGTGGCCGTCTGTTCCGCGACCGGCGGGTGTGGAAGGCTTGCCCGCATTACTGGGTGTGACTCTCGGGGGACACCGCGCGATTCGACTCCTGGCGCGAGGGGTGGGGTGGACGTGCGCGACTGGCCACTGTGGACGCTGCGGCGCTCCGCCCTGGCCTACTGGCTGGCCGTCGACGTGCTCGCCCTCGCCGTGGTCGTGTACGTGATCGCCAGCTCGCCCACGCCCGACTCGGAGGCCATCGCCCGGTTCGGCGCGATCGCCGGCACCGCGGGCGCGGTGATCATCGGCAGTTCGATCCACAGCCACCGGATGGGCGAGTCGGAGCGCAACCCGTGGGCCGCGCACCTGACCTACCTGACCGCCGGCCTGATCGCGCTGCCGTGCAACCTGCTGGTCCTGCTGCTGTTCGGACCCGCCCTGCACGGCGTGCTGGCGCAGCGCCCCGAGTCGCACCGCTGGGTGTTCACGCTGTCCGCGACGGCCATCTCGGTGTTCGCCACCAGGGCGCTGCTGGGGTGGATGAGCCCGAACCGCGAGCTGCTGGTCATGGTGCTCGGCGCGGCCGTCCTGCTCGTCCTGCGGGCCGGGATCATCGCGCTCGGGTTGAAGCTGCGCAGCCCGCAGGCGCCCGCGGAGGAGGTCGTCGGCGAACCGATCGACGCCGTCCTGGGGATCGTCGCGGTGAGCATCGGCGGCCTGATGGGGTTCGTCGCGACGGCGACCCCCGTGCACGCGCTGATGGCGGCGGCCCCGATGGCGCTGCTGGAACGCGCGGCCCAGCTGCCGCAGTGGCGGCGGTCGGCGCAGCGGGACGCCAAGACCGGCCTGGCCAACGCCGTGCACTGGGACGGCCGCGCCCGCTACGAGCTGGCCAAGGCCCGCGCCCGCAACCGGCCGATGGCCGTGATGCTGCTCGACCTGGACCACTTCAAGAAGGTCAACGACGAGGTCGGCCACCTGGCCGGGGACGCGGCGCTGTCCGCCGTCGCCCTGCTGCTGTCCGGGACGGTCCGGCGCGGTGACCTGGTCGGACGCTTCGGCGGCGAGGAGTTCGTGGTGCTGCTGCCCGACGCCGAGCCGGCCATCGCCCGGTCCGTGGCGCAGCGGGTGCGGCTGGCCGTGGCGGGCCTGGCGGTGACGACGGTCGGCACGGACGGCCGCGAGCACCTGCTCACCGGGCTGACCGTCAGCATCGGCGTGGCGACCACCCAGCGCTACGGCTACGAGCTGCCGGACCTGCTGGTGGCCGCCGACGCCGCGCTGCTCGCCGCGAAGGGGTACGGCCGGAACCTGGTGGAGATGGCCTAGGGCTTGCCGTCGAGGTCCTCGACGCGTTCACCGCCGGTGTCGGTCGGCCCGGTCTCCTGGGGTTCGTGGACGTCCACCTGCTCGGGTTCGACGGCCTTGTCCGACTCCGACAGCAACGACCGGATGCCCGAGTTGAGCACCGCGAGCAGCGGCACGGACAGCAACGCGCCGGCGATGCCGCCGACGACCAGGCCCGCGGTGATCGCGAGGACCACGGCCAGCGGGTGCAGCTTCACCGCGCGGCCCAGGAGCAGCGGCTGGAGGACGTGCGACTCCAGCTGCATCACGCCGATCAGGACGGCCAGCACGATCAGCGCCGCGACCCACCCGTTGGCGACCAGAGCCACCAGGACGGCCACCGCGCCGGTGATCACCGCGCCGACGATCGGGATGAACGCGCCCAGGAAGACCAGCGCGGACAGCGGCACCACCAGCGGGACGCCCACGATCCACAGGCCGATGCCGACGCCGAGCGCGTCCACCACGGCCACCAGCGCCGTCGCCCGCACGTAGGAGACGAGGGACGCGAACCCGCGCCGTCCCGCCACGTCCGCGCGGTCCCGGACGTCGTTCGGGACGGCCCGGATCAGGAACCGCCAGATGCCATCGCCGTCGTGCAGGAAGAAGATCAGCGTGAACAGGGCGAGGATCAGGCCGGTGAGCAGCTCGCCGACGGTCGCGGCGGTGGTCAGCGCGCCGGAGGTGATCTCGGCCTGGTTCTCCTTGACCGTCTGCACGACCCGGTCCAGGTACTGCTGGAGCTGGGCGTCGGTCAGGTGCGCCGGCCCGTCCCGCAGCCAGTCGCGGATCGTGTCCAGGGACGCGCTGACCTGCTTCTGCAGGTCCGGCAGGCCCTTGGAGAACTCGGTGATGACGAAGGTGAGCACCCCGCCGACCACGGCGATGCCGCCGACCAGCACCAGACCGGTCGCGACGCCCTTGGGCACGCCGATCCGCGTCAACTGCGCCACCGCCGGCGACAACAGCGCCGCGAGCAGCAACGCCACCCCGGCCGGGATGACGATGGTCGTCAGGTACCCGACGACGACGCCGATGACGTACAGCGCCGCGACCACCGCCACGAACCGCCAACTCAGCGCGGCGCTCACCTGCAGCAGGCGCGGAACCCTGGTATCCGAATCGCTCCCCTTCACACGATCACCGTAGCCCGCGCACGGGCCGCGCGAGTCTGAACACGCGGCCAACTCCCACCCCCGGGTGCCCGGACGTCCGGGACAGTCCCGGCCGGTCGGGGCGCTTGTCGGACACCCGCTCGGACGGATTGCGTCCGGTGTCGAGCGATCCCGACGAGGAAGGGCCGTGCCGATGCCACGCCGACAAGTACCCCCGCCGCCCAGCCGGGCCACGTCCCGCAAGTCCGCCCCGGCGGTCGCGTCCCCGGCGTCGGGCGTGTCGTCGGGCGTGTCGTCGGGTGAGTCGTCGGGCGTGTCGCCGGGCGAGCAGAAGGCCGGGCGGATGGAGCCGAAGACGTTGCTGGTGTTCGCCGCGTTCGCGCTGGCGGTCGTGGCGGCGTTCTTGCTGGGCCACCAGCAGGGCGGGGAGTCGGCGGTCGCGGAGCCCCCGGTGGCGGAGGCCCCCGTGGGCCGGGTGCCGGTGGAGGAGCCGGAGACCGCGCCGGCGGAGGAGCCCGGCACACCCGCGCCGGAGGAGCCCGCGCCGGCCGAGGAGTCGCCCGCCGAGGAGTCGCCTGCCGAGGAGTCGCCGGCTGAGGAGCCGGTCGGCGAGCCCGCCGGGGAGTCGTCGTCGGAGGAGCCCGCCGCGCCGGCCGCGCAGGAGCCGGCGGGCCAGGCCGTCCCGGTGGAGGACGCGCCGGCCGAGACGCCCGCACCCGTGCAGCCGCCCGCCCCGGCGGTGGCCGCGTCCGTGGAGCCCACCACCCGCCCCACCGAGGAGGAGCCCACCGAGCCCGAGGTCGCCGAGCCCGAGGTCGCCGAGCCCGAGGTCGTCGAGCCCGAGGTCGCTGAGCCGCCCGTGTCCGAAGTCCCGCTGTCCGAAGTCCCGCTGTCCGAGCCGCCTGTGTTCGAGCCGCCTGTGTTCGAGCCGCCGGTGTTCGAGCCGTACCAGCCGTACCAGCGGTACCAGCCCTACGTTCCCGAGCCCCGGTACCACGCGCAGCCCCACGACTTCCGCGAGCTGCGCACCGTCGAGCCCCACCGCCACCACACCACGCCCGAGCCGTACGCCGTGCACGTCGGCCCGGACGGTGACGGTCCCCACCTGATCGTTCCCGCACATCCCTGATGGAGGAGATCCCGTTGCGATTGACCCTGCTCAAGACCACCACCGCGCGCCTCGTCGTCGGCCTCGCCGCAGCCGCCGGCATCGCCCTGGTGGGGCTGTCCGCGCAGGCCGCCCCGGTCGAGATGGACCTGGTCGCCGCCTCGACCAAGCCCGCGGACGACGACTCCCGCAAGAAGATCGTGGACATCGCGCAGAAGGAGTTGAACAACCCGAAGCGCAACCACGAGTCCGGTGGTGACAACTGCAACGCCTACAGCCCCGGCGGCAAGTGCCAGGCGTGGTGCGCGGACTTCACCAAGTGGGTCTGGGACAAGGCCGGCATGAAGACCGAGGGCGCGACGTCCATGGCCAACAGCTTCCGCAGCTACGGCGTGAAGTACGGGACGTGGAAGAACGGCGCGGGCGTGAAGAACGTCAAGCCCGGTGACGCCGTCACCTACCGGCTCAACGACGGCACCACCAAGAACGACCACGTCGGCATCGTCACGAAGGTCGACAAGAAGACCGGCCGCATCACCGTGATCTCCGGCAACAGCGGCGCGGGGACGAACAAGGTCTCCAAGATCACCATCGACCCGAAGAAGTCGCAGGTCACCGGTTACGCGTCGCCGGTCGAGAAGAAGGCGAAGAAGAAGGACGACCCGAAGAAGAAGGACGACCCGAAGAAGAAGGAGGAGACGAAGAAGAAGGAAGAGACCAAGAAGAACGTCGAGACCAAGAAGAAGGACACGAAGAAGACCAAGGACACCAAGCCCGGCATGGTCGACGGCAGCCAGCCGTCCTCGGTGACCATCGTCAACGGCGACCAGCTCCAGCACACCTACGGCCTCATCGGCTGACCCCCGCCCACCCGCACTCGCTCAAGCAGGACCCCAGGGAGCCCCGCCACCCGGGATGGCGGGGCTCCCACCCGAGCAAGACAGCCCCACACGCCCGCGCGTTCGCCAGCCCGCCGCGCTCGCTTGCCCGCCCGCGCCCCGCCCGCACCCGCAGGCCCCGCCCGCACCCGCAGAACGCCCCGCTCCCGCCGGCACCCGCCGGTCGCCCCACTCCCGCCGGTCGCCCCACTCCCGCCGGTCGCCCCACTCCCGCCGGCTGCCGCCCGCCGCACCACCGACCCCGGCCAACCGGAAGCTTCCACCGGTCACCCCACCCCGGGAACCAACCGACCACCCCGCACTGTCGTACCCGCATGGGACGATGGAACCGGGGGCCGGAGGCCACAAAGCCTGGCCAACAGCACCGTCGGGATGATCGGATCGGTGCCGTGACCGACGAGGAGTCCCTGCGTGCCGCCTTCGCCGTCGGCCGTCGCGTCCGGTTCGACGCCAAGGAGCCCAAGGTCGACCGGACCGTCCGCGGCGAACTCCTCTCGTCCCTGCTCACCGAACCCCTCCCCGGCTCCGCCCTCCGCCTGGTCGGCGCGCACGTCACCGGGCCGTTCGCGCTCGAAGGCCTGACCGTCACCCAGATCGTCGACTTCGTCGACTGCACCTTCGACCACACCCCCGACCTCCGCATGGCCCGCCTCACCAGCCTGCGCATGCGCGGCTGCAAGGTCCCCGGCCTGTGGGCGCGCAACCTCCGGGTCGGCAGCGACCTCGTCCTCGAAGCGGGCTTCACCAGCGACGGCGTCGTGGACCTCACCGACGCCACGGTCGACGGCACGTTCCGCCTCGCCGGCGCGGTGCTCAAGGCCAAGGGGGACCACGCCCTGCTCGCCGCGCGCATCCGGCTGTCCGGCTCGCTCCAGGCCATCGCCCTGCGCGCCGGCGGTGAGGTGCGGATGCGGGGGGCCAACATCGGCGGGTCGGTGCACCTCGGGGGCGCGCGGCTGTTCAACCCCGGCCAGAACGCCCTCGACGGCTCCGGCATCACCATCGCGGGCAACCTGTTCTGCGACGCCGAGGGCGGGCGGTTCACCGCCGACGGGCGCATCCTGCTCGACGGGGCCCGGGTCGGCGGCAACGTCGTCTTCTCCGGCGCGCGCCTCAAGGCCGGCGTGGTGGACCGGCCCGTCCTGGTCATCCCGCGCGGCACCGCCGACGAGTCCGCCTCGCTGGTCGCCGACCGCATCCACGTCGAGGGCAACGTCGAACTCGACGACGGCTTCACCTCCAGCGGCACGGTGCGGCTGCCCAACGCCGAGGTCGGCGGGTACCTGCGGCTGTCCGGCGCGGCGATCGGGCAGCAGGACGTGGTGGAGGAGCTCGAAGCGCGCGAGGTGGTGGACCGGATCCCCGTCGCGCTGCACGCCGACGGCATCCAGGTGCGCGGCGACCTCGAAGCGCGCGGCGCGGTCAACGGCGGGTTCCGCGGCGGCGGGGCGCGCGAGTCCGCCCTGCGCGCCTACGGCCAGGTCCGCCTGGTCGACGCGCACGTCCGCGGCAGCGCGAGCCTGTCCGGCGTCCAACTGCACGGCCCGGGCATCGACGTCCTGTTCGCCGACCGGCTGACCGTCGGCGGCACGCTGTTCCTGCGCGACCTGCACGCCAAGGGCTCGTTGCGGCTGCAGAACGCCGCGATCGGCTCCACCCTGGACTGCTCCGGCGCGACGCTGGTCCAGCCGCGCCGCCGCCCCGACGGCGCCGGGGTCAAGCCCTCGCTCGACGCGCGGGTCGCCACCATCGGCAAGGACCTCCTGTGCAGCCACGGGTTCACCGCGACCGGCGGCGTCCGCATCCGGCTGGCCGAGGTCGGCAAGATGGCGACCTTCACCGGGGCCCGGCTGGGCGGTCCGGGCAGCGACATCGCGCTCAACGCCTACGGGCTCACGGTCAGCCAACTCGTGCTGCGGATGGCCGAGGACGTGATCCCGGTCGGCCGCGTGGTGCTGCGCCGGGTCAGCGCGACCGCCGTGCAGGACGGGCCCGGCCTGTGGGCGGCGACCGGCGGCGTGGACGTCGAGGACTTCACCTTCAGCGCGATCTCCTCGACCCCGCCGGTGGACGTGCGCACCCGGCTGCGCTGGCTGCGCGAGGTGCAGCCGGACTTCGCGCCCGGACCCTACGAGCAGCTCGCGGCGGTGTACCGGGACGGCGGCGAGGAGGAGCTGGCGCAGCACGTGCAGCTGGAGAAGCAGCACCGCCGCTACTCCGAGCTGGGCCGCGCGGGCCGGGTGTGGGGGTTCCTCCAGCGCTGGACCGTGGGCTACGGGTACCGGCCGTGGCTGGCGATCGCGTGGCTGGCGGCGTTCTGGCTGCTGGGCGCGCTGTGGTTCCTCGGGCACGAGATGCCCAAGCTCAACGACGACGAGTCGCCGTCCTGGAACCCGTGGCTGCTGGCCGTGGACCTGCTGATCCCGATCGTGGACCTGGGCCAGGACGGCAAGTGGAAGTTCTCCGGCGCCTCCCAGTGGATATCCAGCGCGTTGATCGCCGTCGGCTGGATCCTCGCCTCGACGGCGGCGGCCGGCGCGGCCCGCGTCCTCAAGCGCGTCTGACCAGGGTTGGCTACCCAGAGTTAAATCCGACAACACCGAGTGTCGATCACACGATCCGGCGAACCAGGCCGCGAACGCGTGCGCTCCGGCCCGGCGGGCTGGCACGCTCGACGGCGTCGGCTTGATCACCTTCGATCTCTCGTGCCGACGATTCCCCAGCGTTCAGGTGGAGGTACCAGCGGTGTCGTCGGCCGACCAGCGATCGGGTGTGGGGGTGAGCCGCGTTCGGCGGCTGCTCTCCCGTGCCCTGCTGGTCGCCGGCGGCGCGCTGGCTGGCACTGCCGCCGTCTGGGCGCTGTCCGCGTCGCCGGCGTCCGCGCAGGGCGCCGACGCGGTCACCTCCGTCACCGAAGCGGTGGCGGTCAGCCCCGTCGGCGAGGCCGTCGCACCGGTCCGCGAGACCGTGCGCGACCTCGACGAGAAGGTCCGGGCCGAGCGCCCGCACCCGCAGGTGCCCGACCTCGGCCGCGTCGCGGAGGACATCCGCGGCACCTTCGGCCACACCGTGGCCAGGTTCGAGCCGAACCTGGCCGAGTCGGTCATCGCCTCGTCCCTGTCGGGACGCGCGGTGAACCGGCACGCCGAGCCCGCCACCGAAGCCACCGCCGTGCCGGTTCTCACCGGCACCCCGGTGGTGCGGAGCCCGTTCGGCAAGCTCAGCGAGAGCTGGGCGGCCTCGCCGGCGCCGTCGTTCGACGCGTCGACCGCCGAGGACCGCACCGCACCGCTCTCCGACCCGACCGGCCCCACGCGCACGCCGTTCGCACCGCCTTCAGGGGTGCCGGTGCACTGCTCGTGCGGTGGTGACGGCTCGGGTTCCGCCGGCGGCGGCAACGGCCCGTTCACGGGCGTGACCGCCGACGGCCTGGACGCCGCCGTGCTCCGGGCGCTGCTGCCCGGCACCGAGCGGGTCTCCGTGCTGCCCGGCAAGCAGCCCGGCACCACCCCCGACTGATCCCAGCGCGCGGTCCGCGGGCGGCTCTGACGCCGTCCCGGTGATCGACCGACGCGCGTCCGTCGCGCCCGAAACCGGTCGACCAGCCGCGCCCCACCCCCCGATCCGGGTGGTCGTCGCTCCCCCGACGCGGTGCACGCGCCGACCACCCTTCACCTCCCATCACGGGACACAGCAGAAGGAGAACCCATGCAAACCTGGGCCAAGCGCGGTTTCCAGACCGCACTTGTCACGGGTGGTTTGCTGATGCTCGGTACGGGCATCGCTTCAGCCCAGGAGAACGTCAACCCCGACGCCCCGCCGTCGCCGCTGGACGCCCGCGTCCGCGTGCCGATCGACGTCGAGGAGAACAACCTGGGCACCCCGGTCGGCAACCGGGACCTGCCGGAGATCCACCGCGAGATCGGCACGGAGAACGTGCCGCAGCCGACCGGCGTCACCAACAACCCCCTGGTCCGCGACGCGCAGGCCCGCGTCCGCCAGGTCGACACCACGCAGGTGACCCGCGGCAACGCCGTCGACGGCGACGTCGTCGCCCCGGTCCACGCCTGCGGCAACGCGGTCGGCGCCGGCGGCGACGCCCACGCCGACGGCGAGTGCGCGCAGTACACGCCCAGCACCGGCAAGACCCGCACCGACGGCTCCCGCGGCTCGCTCGCGGGCAACGTCGCCGCGATCCACAACGCCAGCCCGATCGGGGCCACCGGCAACGCCGCCGCCGTCGGCGCCAACGCCTACTCCGAGTCCTACGCCCGCCAGGACGCCGCCGCGGGCGGCGACATCAGCACCGGCGGTTCGGACGGCTCGCTGTCCGGCAACATCCTCGGCGTCCAGCAGGCCACCCCGTTCCGCGTGAGCAACAACGCGGTCGCGGGCGGCGGCATCGCCAACAGCGCCTCGCACGCCGACACCGAGGCCGAGGCCGGCGGCTCGCTGGCCACCAACGGCGACCGCAGCACCCTGGGCGGCAACACCGCGGGCATCCCGCTCGCCCCGATCACCTCGGTCGAGGGCAACGCGCTCGGCGCGGCCGGCAACGCCGACTCCACCGCCGACCACCGCACCACCGCGGTCGCCGGCGACACCGGCCCGACCCGCAGCAACCACGAGTCGTGGCTGTCCACCAGCGGCGAGAACGCCACCGTGGCCGGCAACGCGCTCCAGCCGCAGCTCGCCGGTCCCGCCACGGTCAACAACAACGCCCTGGCCGGCGTCGGCAACGCCGACACCGAGACCCGGTCGGACAACAACGCCCAGGCGGGCGGCTGGGCCCAGACCAGCGGCCAGGACTCGACCCTGTCGGGCAACTTCGGCGACGCGCCCGTCGCGCTGCCGGTGGGCGGCGCGGGCAACTCGGGCTCGGTGCTGGGCAACACCTCCTCCACCCACGCGGCCGACACCGACGTCCGCGCGGGCGGCTCGACGTTCACCGACGGCGACCGCTCGGTGCTGTCGGCGAACTCGACCAACGCGGCCCCCGCCGGCGCGATCGACGCGTGCGGCAACGGCCTGTCCGGCGGCGGCATCGCGGCCTCGCAGTGCGAGAACGAGGTGGACTCCGCCGCCGGCGGCTACAACGGCACCACCGGCAACGACGCGGTCCTGTCCGGCAACATCGGCCAGGCGCCGCTGGCGCTGCCCGCCGAGGGCTTCGGCAACGCCGGCGGCGTCGGCGGCCTGGCCACCGGCAACGCCGTGGAGGACAAGGAGATCCGGGCCGGCGGGGCGCCCAACGCCCGCGACGACAACGGCACCGTCTCCAGCAACGTCGTCACCACGCCCACCGCGCTCGGCGGTCAGGGCTTCGGCAACGCCGGCGCGCTGGTCGGCAACCCGACCTCGAAGACCGAGAGCGACACCGCGCTCGTCGCCGGCGGCCCGGCGTCGGCCACCGGCCGGCACGGCTCGATGTCCGGCAACATCGTCGAGGCTCCGACCTCGAACCCGGCGCAGGTGCCCGGCAACACCTTCGTGGCCGTCGGCAACGGCGCGTCCGACCTGAGCAACGAGCTGCACTCGCGCTCCGGCGGCGACGCCAACTCCGAGGGCGACCACGGCGCGTTCACCGGCAACGTCGTCTCGGCCCCGCAGGCGTCCTCGCCGCAGGTGTTCGGTTCGACCCTCGGTGCGGGCAGCAACGCCAAGAGCGCGGTCGAGAACGAGTTCACCTCGTTCTCCGGCGGCGACATCGCCACCTCGGGCAACCAGGGTTCGGTGTCCGGCAACGGCATCACCGCCCAGCCCGCCCTGGCGCTGCAGACCTTCGCCGACTCGGTGTCCGCCGCCGGCAACAGCCGCTCGGACGTGTCCGACCAGTCCGCGGTGGTCGCCGGTGGCGACCAGGAGACCGAGGCCTGGAACAGCTCGCTGTCGGGCAACCTGGTCAACCTGCCGGCCAACGCCAAGCCCGGCGTGTTCGGCGACGCGGCGACCGCGGGCGGCCTGGCCGACGCCAACGCCGACTCGCTGAGCCTCACCCAGTCCGGCGGCGACACGGAGACCACGGGGTCGGGCGCGCTGACCTCGCACGACGTGTCGGTGCCCGCCGAGACGCGGCCCGCCGTGTTCGACGTGCCCGCCGACGTGCTCGGCGACGCCCGGACCGACCTCGCCGAGGCCTCGGCCGAGCGGACCGGCGACGAGCCGGAGGGCCAGGGCGGCCCGCGCAAGACCGTGCCGCGGGGCATCACCCTGCCCGCCGGCGTGGACAACCTGATGAAGCCGACCGAGCTGCCCAGCCTGTCCAGCCTGGACAAGCTGTCCGGCCTGGGCGCGATGGACCTGTCCGACCTGCGCGACTTCGACCTGTCGGTGCTGCGCGGCCTGGAGCTGTCGAAGGTCCGCGAGCTGGGCGCCCCCCAGGTGCGCGGCATGGACCTGACCCGCGCCAGCGACCTGTCGCTGACCCGCGAGTCGCTGCCGAAGCTGCCGGCAGTGTCCGACGTGGTGGACCTGGAGGACATGCCGGTCAACCAGATCCCGAACCCGAAGCTGGTCCTGGAGCTGCTGACCGGCCAGGCGGGCGGGCTGCCCAAGGCCGACCTGACCAGGGTGGCGCCGAAGGAGCTGCCCACCAAGCTGCCTTCGAACGCGCCGTCCACCAGCGTCGCGGACAAGAAGCTGCCCACGCCGGCGCTGCCGGGCAAGCTGCCCACCGGCGGCCTCACCGACGTGAAGGTGCCCGGTGTCGCGAACGTCCCCGGCCTGAACAAGCTCACCGGCCTGACCCGGTCGCCCGAGCTGGGCAGGCTGAACGAGCTGCGCCGCCTGCAGGAGCTGCGCCGCGTGCCCGAGGCGATCGTCAACGCCTCCGACCGCAACGCGCTGGTCAACGACGGTGACAAGGACGAGCGGTCGTTCGGCGGCACCCTGCCGCTGTTCGGCGGCACCCTGGGCGTGACCCCGGTGGTGCAGGGCCTGCCGCTGCTGCCCGGCCCGCAGAAGGGCTCGCCGCGCAGCCTGCCCAGCGTGGCCTCCCCGCTGCCGCTGCCGTTCGTGGTGCCGGTGCCGGGCGTGGCCCAGCCGCGCACCGCGGCCCCGGCCCTGCCGGCCGTCCCGGCCGCGCCGGTCCCGCCGCTGTCCGGCGCTTCGCTGTCCGGCCTGAACGTGAACCCGCTGAACGGCAAGGTCGAGGGCCCGCGCGAGCGCACCTCCGCCCCGGCCCTGGCCGGTCTGGACGCGCTGAGCATGTTCGACGCGCTGGGCGCGATGGACGTGACGCAGGTCCTGCCGAAGCTCTGACCCGCACCACCCACCCCGCGTGAACGGGACCCCTGGCACACCCGGTGCCAGGGGTCCTTTTTAGTGGCGCAACCGCTCTTCGACGTGGGCGATCACCGAGTGCAGGGGCGCGTCGCCGTCGCTGGTCACCCAGCACACCCGCACGCCGGGCTGGATCCGCGTGCCGCCCAGCCGCACCGCCCGCCCGGCCAGCTCACGGGCCCGCGCCGCCACCGCCTCGCCGTTGCCGTTGGGGTGTTCCGCGACGACGGCGAACTCGTCCCCGCCGTACCGGGCCACGGTGTAGTCCTCGCGCAGGCCCTCCCGCAGCCGACCGCCGATCACCGCGAGCAGCTCGTCGCCGCGCTGGAACCCGTGGGTCCGGTTCACCTCGGCGAGCTGGTGCACGTCGAGCAGGACCAGCGTGGCGAGCGTGCCGTGCGTGCGGGCCCGGGTCAGCGCCTGGTCGAGGCGGTCCAGCAGCAGCGCCCGGCCGGGCAGCCCGGTGAGCGCGTCGAGCAGGTTCGCGCTGTGCGGCACGTCCTGTTGCACCGGTCGCAGCAGCACCAGCACCTGGCCGCGGTCGGACAGCGGGTGGATGTCGGCCCACACCCGCGTGTGCGGCAGGACCACCGGGATGGTCAGCGCCGCCCCGGTGCGCAGCACCTGCGCGGCGAGCTCGGCGCACGTCGGGAGCCGCGCCCCGGACTCGTCCCACGCCGCGGGCAACCGGTAGCCGGGCAGGGTGGTCGGCGGCACGCCCAGCAGGGCGGCGGCCAGGCGGTTGCCCGCGAGCACGGTGCCGCGGTCGTCCTGGAGCAGCACGCCGACGGGCAGTTCGGCGACCAGTTCGTCCCACACCCGACGGGGGGTCGTTGACTGCACGGTACGCATAGGACTCGTGCCCTTCGCCGGACCAGGCCTGTCCGTCAGAAGCATCCCCGCAGGTCGAGGGCTTTTCAATAGGCCTGATGACACTCGGTCCGGTGATCTTTTATTCCATCACCCCGCCGATCAGGAGACCGGCGAACTCCTCCTCGGACACCACGGGCACCTCGTAGGCACGCGCCCGCCGCGCCTTCGTGGACAGGGTGAACGGGTCCGCCGCCACGACGAGCCGCGTGGACCGGGTGACGTAGCCGCGGCTGACCAGTCCGGCGGCCCGGGCGCGCGAGATCCACACGTCCCGGGGGTCGGTGGTCTGCCCGGTGAACACGACGACGTCGCCGACGCGCAGCGCGACGTGCTGCTTCGCGCGGGTGGCGGTCGCGTTGCCGCGGCGCACCTCGACCGCGTCGCCGGGCAGTCGCGGCCACGGGACCCGGGGTGCCTCGGGGACGCCCCGCCGCAGGTAGTGGGCGAACAGGCGGGCCGTGGCGCGGGCGTCGTGCAGGGCGGAGTGGGCGTCCTCGACGACGATCCCGGCCGCCGCGCAGCAGTCCCGCAGCGACCGGCCGGCGCCCGGCGGCGCGAGGCGCATCGTGCACAGGCCGTCCGGGTCGAGGTCCACGCCGAGCCGGGCGAACTCGGCGGCCAGGAAGCGGGCGTCGAACGCGAGGTTGTGCGCGACCAGCACCCGACCCGCGAGCCGCTCGGTCAACGCGCCCGCGACCTGCGCGAACGTCGGCGCGGCCCACACGTCGGCGGCGCTGATCCGGTGCACGTGCCGCGGCCCGAGGTCCCGGCCGGGGTTGAGCAGGGTGCACCACTCGCCGGTCGGCTCGCCCCGCGCGTCCAGCTGCACGACCGCCACCTCGACCACGCGGTCCGCCCGGCGGGCGGCGAACCCGGTCGTCTCCACGTCGACCACGGCGTACCCCATGATCGACCCACCCTACCGATCATGATCACGCGCACAGCGCGCGGAGCGCGTGCACCACCACCGTGTCGGAGAACGTGCCGGTCAACGGCCCGGTGCGCAGCAGCCACCGCTGGTAGACCGGGGCGAGCAGCAGTTCGGCCGCAGCCGGCACGTCCACGTCGCCGCGCACCTCACCGGCCCGCTGGGCCATCGCCAGCCGTTCCTCCAGCCGCATCCGGCGCGGCATGAGCAGCAGCGTCACCAGGTCGGTCCGCTCCTCGTGCACCAGCACCCGGCACACCTGGTCGAACCGCCGCTCCTCCAGTTGCCGCACCGCCTCCCGCAGCTCCCGGCGCAGGTCGTCGCCGAGCGCGCCCCAGTCGGGCGGCTCGTCCTCGACCGGCCCGAACTCGACCAGCGCGTCGAACAGCAGCGGCCCCTTGGACGGCCACCAGCGGTAGATGGTCTGCTTGCCGACCCCGGCGCGGGTGGCGACCGCCTCGATGGTCAGCCGCGCGTACCCGACCGCCTCGACCAGTTCGAGCGCGGCGGCCAACACGGCCCGCCGGGACCGCTCGCTGCGCCGCGCCGCGTCGGGTGGCATCCCTTGATCGTAAACGCGCCGACCCGCGCCGTTCACACTTTCGTGCGCCACCGGCCCGAAGCGCTCACGCGCCGCGACCGAAGGCCGCGCCACCCCGCCGAGCTGTCCGGGAGCCGGTGATCGGCCATTCCCCCATGCCCGCCGACCGGCCACGGCAGAATCGACCGGGTGCAGATCGGGGTGCTGGGACCGTTCGAGGTCCGCGCGGACGACGGCGTGCCGGCGAACGTGCCGGGCGCCCGGTTGCGCGCGCTGGTGACCGCCCTCGCGCTGGAACCGGGTCGGGTCGTCCCCAAGGCGACGCTCATCGACTGGGTGTGGGGCGAGCACCCGCCCGCCGACGCGGCGAACGCCCTGCAGCGCCTGGCCTCCCGGTTGCGCCGGGTGCTGCCCGGCGGGGTGGTGGACGGTCAGGCGGGTGGCTACCGGCTGGCGGTCGAACCCGACGCCGTGGACGCCGTGCGGTTCGAACGCCTGGTCGGCCGGGCGCGCGGTGGCGACGAGGCCGTGCGGGCGCGGCTGTTGCGCGAGGCCCTCGGCCTGTGGCGGGGGACGGCCATGCAGGACGTCGGCCTCCAGGACAGCGAGGCGTTCGACGCGTCGGTCACCCGGCTCGACGGGCTGCGGCTGACCGCGCTGGAGGACCTGTTCGAGGTGGAGCTTGGCCTCGGGCGCGGCCCGGAGCTGGTCGCGGAGCTGACCGAGCTGGTCGCGGCCCACCCGGTGCGGGAACGGCTCGTCGCCGCGCTGGTGCGCGCCCTCGGCGAGGCCGGGCGCAGCACCGAGGCGCTGATGGTCTACCAGCGGGCGCGGGAGGCCCTCGCCGACGCGCTGGGCGTGGACCCGTCGCCGGAGCTGGCCGCGCTGCACGTCGCCCTGCTGCGCGGCGAGCTGGGGCGCAGGGAGGAGACCCGGAAGAGCAACCTGCGCGCCGAGCTGACCACGTTCGTCGGCAAGGAGCACGACGTCGCCGCGGTCCGCGACCTGGTCACCGGGCACCGGCTGACCACCCTGATCGGGCCGGGCGGCTCGGGCAAGACCCGCCTGGCCACCGAGACCGCGCGCACCCTGCTGGACGACCTGCCCGACGGCGTGTGGCTGGTCGAGCTCGCCCCGGTCGGCGTGGGCGGCGACGTGGCGCAGGCGACGTTCGCCGTGCTCGGGCTGCGCGAATCGCTGCTGGGCGGCGCGGCGGACGCCGAACCCGCCGAACGGGTCGTCGCCGCGCTGCGCGACCGGGAAGCGCTGCTGGTCCTGGACAACTGCGAGCACGTGATCGACGAGGCGGCGAAGTTCGCCCACCGGCTGCTCGGCGAGTGCCGGCGGCTGCGCGTCCTCGCGACCAGCCGGGAGCCCCTCGGCATCACCGGCGAGGCGCTGTGGCCGGTCGAGCCGCTGGCGCTGCCCGCGGCGGACGCCGACCCGCGCGCGGTCGAGGCGTCCCCGGCGGTCCGGCTGCTGCGGGACCGGGCCGCCGCCGTGCGCAGCGACCTCGTGGTCGACGCCGCGGCGCTGGCCACCATGGCCAGGGTCTGCCAGGCGCTGGACGGGATGCCGCTGGCCATCGAACTGGCCGCCGCCCGACTGCGCACGATGTCGCTGGAGCAGTTGGCCCACCGGCTGGACGACCGGTTCCGCCTGCTCACCGGCGGCAGCCGCACCGCGCTGCCCCGGCACCGGACGCTGCGCGCGGTGATCGACTGGAGCTGGGAGCTGCTCAACCCCGCCGAACGGGTCGTGCTGCGCCGGCTCGCGGTGTTCTCCGGCGGCGCGAGCCTGGAGGCGGCCGAACGGGTCTGCGCGGCCGACGGCGTCGAGTCGTGGCAGGTGCTCGAACTGCTGACCGCGCTGACCGAGAAGTCCCTGGTGGTCACCGAGGGGGACGCGGCCCCGCGCTACCGCACGCTGAGCACGATCAAGGAGTACGCGGCCCAGCGGCTGGCCGAGGCGGGCGAGTCCGAGCACGCGCGGCACGCGCACCTGGCCCACTTCACCGACCTGGTCGAGGCCGCCCAGCCGCACCTCCTGCGCGCCGGGCAGCTGGAGTGGCTGGCCGCGCTGGAGGTCGAGCACGACAACATCGTCGCGGCGATGCGCGGCGCCCTCGCGGCGGGCGAGGCGCAGGGCGCGATGCGGCTCGCGGCGGCGGCCGGCTGGTTCTGGTGGCTGGGCGGGCACAAGGTCGAGGGCGGCGAGCTGATCATGGCGGCGGCCCGCACGCCCGGCGAGGTGACCGACGAGGTCCGCGCCGTGGTCTACACGTTCGTCACGACGTTCCTGACCGCCGGGCGGGGCAGCGACGAGTACCAGGCCCGCGAGTGGATCCACAAGGCGGCCGACATCAGCCGGCGCGTCCCGGGCCTGCACCCGGTGGTGCGGCTGATCGTCGCCCTCGAACGCATCCTGGAGGACCCGAGCGCCTACCAGGCCGCCTACGAACCGCTGCTGGACGACCCGGAGCCCTTCGTCCGCGCGCTGGCCCGGCTGCAGCTGGGCAAGATGCGGATCATGCACGGCCACGGCGGGCGCGACGCGGACGCCTGCCTGGAGGCGGCACTCGCCGAGTTCCGCGCGATCGGCGAGCGGTGGGGGACCTCGTTCGCGCTGACCGAGCTGGCGAACCGGATCGCGATGCGCGGCGAGTTCGCCGGCGCGTGCGCGCTCCTGGACGACGCGGTCGCGGTGATCAGCGACTTCGGGTCCGCCGAGGACGTCCTGCGGATCCGGTCGCGGCAGGTGGAGCTGCACTGGCTGGCCGGCGACGAACGGGCGAGCACCGCCACGCTGACCGAGGCGGAGCGGCTCGCGGAACGGGTCGCCTGGCCGGAGGCGTTGACCGACCTCGCCCTGGCCAAGGCCTCGCTGGCCCGCTGGCGCGGCGACGTCGACCAGGCCCGCCGGCAGCTCGACCGGGCCACCACCCTGATGGGCGAGCAGGCCGAGCAGGCGGGCGTCCGCGCCGCGACCCACGACGCCCTCGGCTACCTCGCCGAAGACCTCGCCGAGTCGCGCGAGCACCGCGTCGCGGCGTTCCGCGCGGCGGCCGAGTCGGGGCTCCCGCTGGCCGTCGCCCACGTGCTGATCGGGATCGCGGACCTGGCGCTGCGGCGCGACCGGCCCGAAGGGGCCGCGCGGTTGCTGGGGGCGAGCGCCGGCGTGATCGGCCTGCCGGACCGGTCCCAGCCGGACTTCACCCGGATCGAGCGGGAAGCGCGTGGTCGCCGCGGTGTCGCGCGGTTCACCGAGGCGACCGGGGAGGGGGAGCGGGCGGACTGGCGGGAACTCGCCGAGCTCACGCTCGCCTGGTGAACGTCGACCGCGCCCACACGTACCCGACCAGGGAGATGCCGACGCACCAGGCGATCGCGGCGTAGGTGTCGCCGGCCGACGGGACCCCGGTGAAGAACCCGCGCAGGCTCTCGATGATCGGCGTGAACGGCTGGTGCTCCGCGAACTCGCGGACGCCCGGACCCATCTGCCCGGCGGGCACGATCGCGCTGCTGAAGAACGGCAGCATGATCAGCGGCACGGTCACGAACCCCGCCGACTCCGGCGTCTTCGCGGCCAGGCCCATCGCCACGGTCAGCCAGGCGAGCGCGAAGGCCGTCAGCACCAGGACGCCGATCGCGGCGAGCCAGTGCCCGAAGGTCGCGGACGGGCCGAACCCCATGAGGAAGGCGACCCCGATGACCGCCGCCAGCGCCACCACCGTGCGCACCACGGTGGACACGACGTGCCCGGTCAGCACCGCGCCCCGGGAGACGTCCATGGCGCGGAACCGGTTGATGATCCCCTTGGTCATGTCGGCGTTCACGCCCAACGCGGTGGCGCTCAAGCCGTAGCTGACGGCCATCAGGAGCATGCCCGGTGTCGCGTAGTCGATGTACTCGCCATCGACGTTGAACGAGTCGCCGAACACGTAGACGAACATCAGCATCAGCACGATCGGCAGCAGGATCGCGTTGAACACCGTGACGGGGTTGCGGACCGAGTGCTTGAAGTTGCGGCGAAGCATGATCGCCGAGTCGGTGAAAGCGGTGCTCATGATGCGGTGACCTCCGTGCTGGCGTGTCCGGTGAGGGCGAGGAAGACGTCGTCGAGGTCCGGCGTGTGCACGGAGAACTCCTCGACCTCGATCGAGTGCTCGTCGAGGCGGTTCAGCAGCGCCCGCAACGACTTCACGCCGCCGTCGCCGGGGACGCGCAGGGTCAGCGCCTCGTCGTCCGGCGTGGACCCCGCGACGACCCGGGCCGCCGCGCCCAGCGCGACGACGTCGGCGAACCGCAGCCGGACGTGGCTGCCGGGGACCTGGCGCTTGAGCTCGGCGGCGGTGCCCTCGGCGACCAGGCGGCCTTGGTCGAGCACGGCGATCCGGTCGGCGAGCTGGTCGGCCTCCTCCAGGTACTGGGTGGTGAGGAAGATCGTCATGCCGTCGGCCACCAGCTCGCGGACGATGTCCCACATCGTGCGGCGGCTGCGCGGGTCCAGGCCGGTGGTGGGCTCGTCCAGGAAGATGATCCGCGGCCTACCGACCAGGGTCATCGCGAGGTCGAGCTTGCGGCGCATGCCGCCGGAGTAGGTCGCGGCCTGCTTCTTCGCGGCCTCCACCAGGTCGAACCGCTCCAGCAGGCCGGCGACGACCTGCTTGCCCTCGCGACCGCCCAGGTGGTGCAGGTCGGCCATGAGCCGCAGGTTCTCCTCGCCGGTGAGCAGGTCGTCCACCGAGGCGAACTGCCCGGTCACGCCGATGGCCGACCGGACGGCCCGGGTCTCGGTGGCGATGTCGTGCCCGGCGACCCGGACCGTCCCGCCGTCGGCCTTCGCCAACGTGGTCAGCACGTTGACCGTGGTCGTCTTGCCGGCCCCGTTCGGGCCCAGCAGGGAGAACACCGAGCCCGCCCGGACATCGAGGTCGATGCCGGCGAGCACGGTCTTGTCCCCGTACGTCTTGCGCAGCCCGTGGGCCACGATCGCGGATTCCGTCATGGGCACACTGTCGGCGGCGGGGCTGACACGCCCCTGTTCTGCGCCTGACACGGGCCAGACGGGCGAGGAGCGCAGCTAGCGGTCGGTCAGGCGGCGCACGAGCTTGAGCGCGGACCACGTCTCGTCCACCGCGCACACCTTCACGTCCACCAGGCCGCGCGCCAGGGCATGGTCCCGGACGCCGTTCTCGTCCAGGTCGGTCGGCACGCCCGACGCCTTCTTCGGCCACGCGACCCACAGCGCCCCGGCCGTCGTCATGCGGGCCACCGACGTGTCCCACAGGCGGGTCAGGGCCGCGCGGTCCGCGCAGAAGACGAGCTGCACGTCGTACGGGTCGCGGCCGGCCCGCCGGTGGAACGGGCAGTCCAGGCCGAAGCCCTTCGGTGCGCCCGCCAGCAGGACCCGGGAGCCGGGCCGCACACCCAGCTTCACGTGGAGCGGTTTGCCGGAGTAGCCCGTCACCGCCGCACCAGCACGTAGGCCTGCGGAGTCTTCTCGTACTCCTCCAGGGCTTCGCGGACCAGGGTCGTGTGCGGCGTGAAGCCCGCCCTGGTCAGGTCCGCCACCACCTTGGCCACGTCGAGCCGGTAGGCCATCGCGTCGAGCCCCCGGTGGCCGTACGCCTCGGTGATGTGCTTCGCCTCGTCGCCCACCTGGAAGCCGAGCAGCAGGTGCCCGCCCGGCGCCAGGACCCGGTGGAACTCGGCGAACACGGCCGGGTGCTCGGCCGGCGGCACGTGGATCACCGAGTACCACGCCACGAGACCGCCCAGAAACCCGTCCGGCAGGTCCAGCGCCGTCATGGACCCGACCTCGAAGCGCACGTCCGGGAGGGCGCGGCGGGCGATCGCGACCATCTCCGGGGACAGGTCCACGCCGAACACGTCCAGGCCCAGCGCCGCCAGGTGGCCGGTGATCCGCCCCGGACCGCAGCCGACGTCCGCGACCCGGCCGGTGACCAGCTCGGCGAACGCGCCCAGCACGGCCCGGTCCAGGATGCTGCCCGGCCGGTTCTCGGCCAGCACGTCCTTGAGGGTCTCGTGGTACGACTCGGCGACCGTGTCGTAGGCGGCACGGGTGGTTTCGAGGAAGGTCACGCGGTCACTTTAGGCAGGGGACGCGTGTGGTCGCGGAAGGTCACCCGGGCTTTGAGGAACACGAAGAACAAGGCCACCAGCAGCGCCGCCCGGCCCCACACGCCGATCACCACGGCCTGCGCCGAGAACCCGTCGTAGATGCCCGACGGCTGCGCGAACTCGATCGCGTAGTACCAGCGGAAGATCCCGATGCCCATCGCGATGTCCGCCGCGAAGTAGGCGAACGCCCAGCCCAGCGGCACGCGCAGCAGCACGAACATGGGCACCAGCCACAGCGTGTACTGCGGCGAGTGGACCTTGTGCAGCAGCAGGAACCCGCACAGCATGGCCGCCGACACCGGCACCCACGGGTACACGCCCTCGCGCTGGAACCGCCGCCAGCCCAGCCAGCACGCCAGCGCGAACGACGCCAGGATGCCCACCGGCGACAGCACGCTCACGACGCCCTGCATGGACTCGTCGGGCATGAACGGCCGCATCGACCAGAACCAGATCGAGTTGGTCGTGATGTCCACGCGGCGCAGTTGCTGGAACGTGAACGACGCCTGCCAGCCCTCGAAACCCGCGATCGCGAACGGCAGGTTGACCAGCACGACCGTGACGATCGAGGCGAACGCGACCTTCACCGCGCCCGCGAAGTCGTACCGCTCGCCCTTCTTGAGGCCCTCACGCCCGCCGGTCAGGACGTAGAGGCACAGCGGCAGCACGAACGCCGCCGGGTAGATCTTGAACGCGAAGCCCAGGCCGAGCAGGACCGACGCCACCACGGCCCGGTCCACCAGCGGTTTGGGCGTGCGCCCCCACCCCCGGTGCACCACGTAGACCGCCGCGACCGCGCAGAACACGACCGGCAGGTCCCAGTTGTGGAAGGCGTAGAGGACCATCGGCGGCCCGATCGCCCACAACAGCGCCCGCCACCCGCTCAGCTTGCCCAGCAACCACGCCGTCGCGAGCCCGAACGGGGCCATCAGCAACGCGCTGAACAGCAGGAACGCCGCGTCGGTGTGGGCGAAGATCGCACCCGCCCAGATCAGCAGGCCGGTCAGCACCGGGTACTCGACGGTGCCGCCGATCAGGACGCCCTTGCTGTTGATGCTGCCGTGCACGTACGGGAAGACGTGCCGGTCCACGTCCCGACCGATCCACAGGTGCTGGATGTCGGAGTAGCAGACCTCGGCCTTGTTGCGCTCCTCGTAGTCCGGCGCGCTGCGACCCCACTGGTCGAACTCCGGCCCGGTGCAGCGGTCCTTGTTGGCGAACCCGAGCAGCAGCGTCACCCCGCACAGGAGGACCAGCGCGGCCAGCGCGGCCCGGCCGAGCCGGTGCGACCGCTCCCCGCGCGCCCGCTCGGGCACGGCCGACACCTCCCGCGTCACGCTCATCGGCCCAGGTGCTCGCGGAGGAACGCGATGTCCTCCGCCTGCCCTTCGTCCGGTGTCTCCACCAACGCCGGCGAACCGGCCGCGGCGACCACCGCGACCAGTTGCTCCGGGTCGATCGTGCCGGTGGCGATGTTCGCGTGCCGGTCGCGGCTGGAGCCGAACTCGTCGCGCGAGCTGTTGAGGTGGACCAGGTCGATGCGGCCGGTGATGGCCTTCACCCGGTCGACGATGCCCACCAGGTCCTCGCCGGAGGCGAACGCGTGGCAGGTGTCCAGGCAGAACCCGGCGTCGAACTCGCCGACCGCGTCCCACAGGCGGGCGAGCATGTCGAAGGTGCGGGCCATGGCGTTCTCGCCGCCCGCGGTGTTCTCGATCAGGATCGGGACGGCGAACCCGCCCTCCGCGGCCTGCCGCTCGAACATCTTCCGCCAGTTCGCGATGCCCTCGGCCGGGTCGTCGCCCTTGCCGACGTGGCCGCCGTGCACGATCAGGCCCTTCGCGCCGACCTTGGCCGCGCCCTCGGCGTGCTGGAGGACCATCTTGCGGGACGGGATGCGGATGCGGTTGTTCAGCGACGCCACGTTGGCCAGGTAGGGCGCGTGGATGAAGACGTCGAGGTCGGAGGCCAGCAGACCCTCGGTCTGGGGGTGCGGCTTGGGCGCCTTCCACCCCTGGGGGTCGGCGAGGAAGAACTGGACGACTTCGGCCCCGCGAGCAGCCGCGGCGCCCAGCGGGTCGTCGTCGCGGACGTGGGCCCCGATGCGCATGGTTGAGCAGAGTAGCCGGGTGCTGCAACGAGTCAGGAGCCGACGCCGATACGGGTTTTGCGAAAAGAGCACATGACTCGCGTCACCCGGAGGACGTACGCTCGTTACTTGTAAGTAGGTAACGGCGTGGGGCACGGCAGGAGGACAGCCATGCGGACCCGACTCACCCGGCTGTTGGGCGCGGTGGCCGTGGTGTTCGCGGTCGCGGCGACCGGCTCGGGCACCGCGCAGGCGGCCGAGCCCGTGGTGGTCGGCAGTTGCGCGACCAGCGTCCAGGGCGCTCCCGGCACACCCGTGTCGCTGAGCCCCGGCGCCGTCGTGCAGCCCGTCACGGACCTCATCCGGGCGATCCCGCTGCTCGGACCGCCCCTGGCCGAGCCGTTCAAGACGGCGTTCAACGCCCTGCCGCCGATCCCGATCGGCGCGATCCCCACCGGGTCGGGCGTCATCACCGGCGGGCACATCGCCAACCAGGTCAACGCGGAGCTGAACAAGATCCCGCTGCTCGGCCCCGTCATCACCACGCTGACCGGCCGGGTGCAGGACACCCTGACCAAGCTCTGCGGCGTGACGGTGACGGGCGTGAACGCGGCGGCGGCACCGGTCCAGGACGGGTCGAAGGTGCTCGCGGACACGTCCCAGCAGATCGCCGGCCAGGTGCTGCCCGGTACGCAGCCCGGTCAGCCGGGCACGGGCCAGCCGGGGACCGGACAGCCCGGTGGGCAGCCGGGGACGGGCCAGCCCGGGACCGGACAGCCCGGCGGCGGGCAGGGTGGCTTCACGCCGATCGGCGGCGTGGGGGGCCTGGACCTGCCGCTGTACGGGAGCAACCCGTTCAGCGGCAACTTCGGCCGCGTGCCGCTGTTCAGCTACGGCTCGCTGCCGTTCGCGATGCCGGGCCAGTTCTCCCCGTCGCCGGGGATCCGGTACGGCGGGAACGTGCCCGGGTACCGGCCGGGGTACGGCCTGCCGACCCCGTCGAACGACGGCGTCCAGACAGCGGGTCGCGCCCAGGCGCTGCCGGGCGGCGGCAACCTCGGCGGCGGCGTGGCGGCCCCCGTGTTGCTGGCAGTCCTGGCGCTCTCTTGTGTGACCGGTGCTCTGGTCCGCACGTGGGTCCTGCGCCGCGCGGTCGCCTGAGCCCACGCCGACCGCAACGCTCCACACGGCGACCAGCAACAGCCGCACGCCAGTGCCACTTCGGGCGGCACTGGCGGCCAGCGACGGCCGCGATAGTTGACCGGTCGGCTACCAACTCATCGGGGTCGGGTCAGATAGTTGACCGGTCGGCTACTGACTCGTCGGGGTGGGGGTTAGGTAGTTGACCGGTCGGCTACCAGGCCCCGTGAAGGCCGTGTCGCTTCGGGCGGAACGCCCGAAGCGGGCAAAGCCCACTCCCGCCCAGCCCTCCCCTCTCCGCCAGCCCCGCCCAGCCCAGCCCCGCCCAGCCCAGCCCCGCCCAGCCCAGCCCCGCCCAGCCCAGCCCCGCCCAGCCCAGCCCCGCCCAGCCCAGCCCCGCCCAGTCATTTCGCCACCCAGCCACTTCGAGCCGTCCCCGCCGAGGGTGCCCTCGCGCCAGCCCTCCAGCGCCCCGCCGACCCCGACCCCCGGGTCACCCGGGAGCACCCGGACCGCGACCCGAGAGCCCCGCCGGCCGCCGCCCGCGAACCTCCTGCTAGCCTTCCCGGGTTGCTGACGCGACGACCCTCCTGCCACGGAACGTCCGTGGCCGCCGAGTCCACAGGAGGTGAGTGGTCTTCATGCGTCATTACGAAGTGATGGTCATCCTGGACCCCAGTCTCGACGAGCGCACCATCGCGCCGTCGCTCGACCAGTTCCTCAACGTCATCCGCACCAGCGGTGGCAACGTCGAGAAGGTCGACGTGTGGGGCAAGCGCCGGTTGAGCTTCGAGATCAACAAGAACAGCGAGGGCATCTACGCGGTGCTCGACCTGACCTCGACCCCCGACGCGGTGAAGGAGCTGGACCGCCAGCTCGGTCTGCAGGAGACGGTGCTCCGGACCAAGGTCCTGCGCCGCGAGCCCCCCAAGGCTGTCGCGGCCAAGGCGTAAGGGAGCCCTTCCGACATGGCAGGCGAGACGACGATCACGGTGGTCGGGAACCTGACCGCCGATCCGGAACTCCGCTTCACCCAGTCCGGTGCCGCGGTGGCGAGCTTCACGGTCGCCTCCACGCCCCGGACCTTCGACCGCCAGTCCGGCGAGTGGAAGGACGGCGAGGCGCTGTTCCTGCGGTGCAACGTGTGGCGGCAGGTCGCGGAGAACGTGGCCGAGTCGCTCACCCGCGGTTCGCGCGTGCTCGTGACCGGGCGCCTGCGCCAGCGTTCCTTCGAGACGAAGGAAGGCGAGAAGCGCACCGTCATCGAGCTGGAGGTCGACGAGATCGGCCCCTCGCTGCGGTACGCGACCGCGAAGGTCAACAAGGTGAGCCGTGGGGACGGCGGCGGCGGCTTCGGCGGCGGCGGTCAGTCCCGTGGCGGTGGCGCCCCGGCGGACGACCCGTGGGGCTCCGCGCCCCCGGCGGGCTCCGGCGGCGGCTTCTCCGACGAGCCCCCCTTCTAGACCTCGCACCCCCCTCACTTCACCGCTTCATCCAGGAGTACCCCACATGGCCAAGCCGCCTGTGCGCAAGCCGAAGAAGAAGGTCTGCGCGTTCTGCAAGGACCGCAACGCCAACCTGATCGACTACAAGGACACGACCCTGCTGCGGAAGTACATCTCCGACCGCGGCAAGATCCGTGCCCGCCGGGTCACCGGCAACTGCTCCCAGCACCAGCGCGACGTCGCCGTGGCCGTCAAGAACGCCCGCGAGATGGCGCTGCTGCCCTACACCTCGACCGCTCGCTGAGAAAGGGGGACACACCGTGAAGCTCATCCTCACCGCTGACGTCAGCGGCCTCGGTGGCCCCGGCGACATCGTCGAGGTCAAGGACGGCTACGGCCGCAACTACCTGCTGCCCCGCGGCCTGGCGATCGTCGCCACCAAGGGCGCGGCCAAGCAGGTCGAGGTCATCCGCCGTGCGCAGGAGACCCGCCGCGTCCGCGACCTGGACCACGCCAAGGAGATCAAGGCCGCGCTCGAAGGCCTCGGTTCCGTGACGCTCAAGGCCAAGGCCGCCGTCGGCTCCAAGAAGCTGTTCGGCTCGGTCACCTCGTCCGACGTCGTGTCCGCGGTCCGCTCCGCGGGCGGCCCGACGCTGGACAAGCGCGCCGTCGAGATCGCCGGCCACATCAAGACCCTGGGCAAGCACACGGTCGCCGTGCGCCTGCACCCCGAGGTCACGGTGTCGCTGGCCGTCGAGGTCGCAGCCGCCAACTGAGCCTTCGTGCTCGCAGAAGGCGCCGCTCAGCCGGTACTCCGGAAGGGCGGCGCCTTCGCACGTCCGGCTGTGGACAACCCCGTGTGACAGCCCGTGCGCGACACGCCGTAGAAGCGGTTACACGCGACACGCCGAGGGTGTGACGAAGGACTTTTCCACATCTCTGTCCACAGGCTCCCACCTGCGAAAACTTCTGTCATGGCCGGAGTTGTACCCAGGTTGTCCACAGCTTTCCACGGCGTTGTGGCCAACCGGCCGGAACCATCCCCAACCTGTCCACCGGTCTGTCCCCAGGGCTGTTTGCCTGCGCCATCCGGGGGTCACTAGCGTCCGCGAAGTCGCTGAGCGTGCCTCGCGGACTTTGTCGTACCGGCGGGGTAGAAAACAGGGCACGAGCGGATTGGGGTGAGTGCGCGGTGGCGCTGGTGGACGACCGGGGGATGGCCGAACCCGGCTTCGAGCGGCAGCCGCCCCAGGACCTCGCCGCGGAGCAGTCCGTGCTGGGCGGCATGCTGCTGAGCAAGGACGCCATCGCCGACGTCGTCGAGGTCCTCGCGCCCAACGACTTCTACCGGCCCGCGCACCAGGCGATCTACGACTGCGTCCTCGACCTGTACGGGCGCGGTGAACCCGCCGACCCGATCACGGTGTCGGCCGAGCTGGAGCGGCGCGGCGAGCTGCTGCGCGTCGGCGGCGCCCCGTACCTGCACACCCTGATCGCGACCGTGCCGACGGCCGCCAACGCGTCGTACTACGCGGAGATCGTCGCCGAGAAGGCCGTCCTGCGCCGCCTGGTCGAGGCGGGCACCCGCATCGTCCAGCTCGGCTACAACGGCGCCGAGGGCGCGGACGTGGACGAGGTCGTGGACCGCGCCCAGGCCGCCATCTACGAGGTCACCGAGCGCCGCACCACCGAGGACTACGTGGCTCTGGAGGAACTGCTCCAGCCGACCATGGACGAGATCGACGCGATCGCCTCGCGCGGCGGCTCGTCCCTGGGCATCCCCACCGGCTTCGCCGACCTGGACGAGCTGACCAACGGCCTGCACCCCGGCCAGATGATCATCGTCGCGGCGAGGCCCGGCGTCGGGAAATCGACCCTGGGACTGGACTTCGCCCGTTCCGCGTCGGTCAAACACGGTCTGACCAGCGCGTTCTTCTCGCTGGAAATGAGCAAGACCGAGATCGTCATGCGCATGCTCTCCGCCGAGGCCCGCATCCGGCTCGGCGACATGCGCGGTGGGCGGATGAGTGACGACGACTGGACGCGGCTCGCTCGGCGGATGAGCGAGATCAGCGAGGCGCCGTTGTTCATCGACGACTCGCCGAACCTCACCATGATGGAGATCCGGGCCAAGGCGCGGCGGCTCAAGCAGCGGCACGACCTGCGGCTCGTGGTGGTCGACTACCTCCAGCTGATGTCGTCGGGCAAGCGCAGCGAGTCGCGTCAGCAGGAGGTCTCGGAGTTCTCCCGGAACCTGAAGCTGATCGCGAAGGAGCTGGAGGTCCCGGTGATCGCGATCTCCCAGCTCAACCGCGGTCCCGAGCAGCGCACCGACAAGCGGCCCCAGCTGTCCGACCTGCGCGAGTCCGGCTCGCTGGAGCAGGACGCCGACATGGTCATCCTGATCAACCGGCCCGACGCGTGGGAGCGCGACGACCCGCGCGCGGGCGAGGCGGACCTGATCATCGCCAAGCACCGCGCCGGCCCCACGGCCACCATCACGGTCGCCCACCAGCTGCACTACAGCCGCTTCGCCGACCTCGCCCAGGGCTGACCTCAGCCGGGTTGGAAGAACGCGAGCAGCCGCCGCGCGGCGTCCGGTGACATCAGCAGTTCCTGCAGGTCCGCGGACAGCCGGGCGGCGGCGCTGGTGCGGTCGAACATCTCCCGCTCGTACTCGCGGACGGCGGTGGGGACGTCGTCCGGGTGCGCGGCCAGGGCCAGGCCCAGGCGGGCGCCGTCGAGCAGGGCCATGTTGGCGCCTTCGCCGACCGGCGGCATCAGGTGGGCGGCGTCGCCGACGAGCGTGACGTCTGGTGCCGGCGGCCAGGTCAGGCCGACCGGGAGGGTGCTGATCGGCCACCGCCGGATCGTGTCGTCGCACGCCGCGACGAGCGCGCCGAACCGCGGGTCCCAGTCCGCCAGCAGTCCGACGAGGTGCGCGCGGGTGGCGGCCGGGTCGTCGAACGGGATGCCGCTGGTGGCGAACCAGTCCTCGCCGGTGTCGTAGAAGCTCAGGCCGACGCGCACGCGGCCGTCGCCGTTGCGCTGCGCCGCCAGCGACATGCCGTCGCCGAGCACCCAGTACGTGCCGCGGCCGACCATCGCCGCGAGGTCGGGGTGCGTGCGGTCGATGTCGGGGATGCCGAGTTCCACGACGTTCTGACCGACGTGCGCGGGCCGGGCGTCGGTGAGCAGCTCCCGAACCCGGGAGTTCGCGCCGTCCGCGCCGACCAGCAGGTCGTACGGCGCGCTGCCGCCGCCGGCGAAGCGCAGCACGCCGTCGTCCGCGGACTCGTACGCGTGGCCCCAGCGCACGGCGCCTTCGGGCAGGGAGTCGAGCAGGAGCGCGCGCAGGTCGGCCCGGTCCACCTCGGGGCGGAGGAGCGGGGCGTCCTCGGGCGTGTCCTCCTGGAGGAGCAGCGTGCCGTCGGACTCCAGGAGCCGCATGTCCTGGCCTTCGCCGCGGGCGATGGCGAGGAACCCGTCCACCAGGCCGGCCTCCCGCAGGGCCCACTGGCCGGAGTGGATGTCGAGCATGCCGCCCTGCCCGCGGGCCTCGCGCGACGACTCGCGTTCGTACACGACGGCGTCGATCCCGTTCACGTGCAGCACCCGGGCGAGGGTCAGACCGCCCAGGCCCGCGCCGACGATGGCGATGGTCATGCGCACCTCGATTCACTGTATCGCTCGATACACTGTATCGCGATGGGGCGCTGTATCGTCTGGGCCGTGGTGGTGTGGGAGCGGCCGGAGCCGCCGGAACGGCCGGCGCCGGCCCCGCTGAGCCGGGAACGCCTGGTCCGGGCGGCCGTCCAGCTCGCCGACGCGGACGGCCTCGACGCGGTGTCGCTGCGCAAGGTCGCCGCCGAACTGGGCGTCGGCCCGATGCGCCTCTACGGCTACATCGCCACCAAGGAGGAGCTGCTCGACCTGATGGTCGACGCGGTCCACGCCGAGATCCGACCGACCGGGGACGGGTGGCGCGAGGTGCTGCGTTCCCTGGCCGAGGCCACCCGCCGGGCCGCCCACCGGCACGAGTGGCTCGCCGACCTGATCGGCGGCCGGCCGCAGCTCGGCCCGGACTCCCTGGCCGCCGGCGAGGCCGTGCTGGCCGCGATGGGCGACATCGACCTGGACACCGTCGTGCCCGCGGTCGCCGCGGTCAACGCGTACGTGATCGGCGCGGTCCGCCGGGAGATCACCGAGCGGCGCGCCGAGCGGGCCTCCGGGATGGACCAGCGGCAGTGGCAGGCCTCCTACGGCCCCTACCTGCGGCGGACCCTGGCCACCGGCCGGTTCCCCGCGCTGGCCAGGGTCGTGCACGACGGCCCCCACCTCGACGCCGACGAGACCTTCCGGGCCGGCCTGGACCTCCTGCTCGACGGCATCGCGGTGCGCATCGGGGGCTGACGCCCGGCCGGGACGGGGTGTCAGCGCGGTGGCCGGTCCGTGTCAGGCGGGTCGGCGAACGTGATCGCCATGACGACTTCACCGATCGCGGCCCGGACGCCGCGGACCAGCACCAGGGTGTTCCGGCACGTGGGGACCGCGGCCCTGGCCGCCGCGCTGCTGGCCGGCGCTACGACACCCGCCACCGCCGCGCCCGCGGCACCCGCCACCGCCGCCGCACCCGACACCGCCGCCACCCCCACCGCCGCCACCGCGGAGACCGCCGACCGCCCGGAGCTGCAACGAGCCGCCCAAGCGGTGATCGATGCCGGGTTCGGCGGCCTGCAGTTGCGGGTGCGGGACGAGCGGGGTGAGTGGACGGGTAGCGCCGGCGTGCGCAAGCTCGGCTCGCCCGCGCCGCCGCCGACCGACGGGCGGTTCTGGGTGGGCAGCTCCACCAAGACCGTCACCGCGACCGTCGTGCTGCAACTGGTGGCCGAGGGCCGGGTCGGCCTGGACGCCCCGGTGGCCGACCACCTGCCCGAACTGGCCCTGGACCGCCGGATCACCCCGCGCATGCTGCTCCAGCACACCAGCGGCCTGTTCGCCTACACCGGCGAGGTCTACGACGACGGCACGGTCGTGCCGGGCATCCCGGCGACGGGCAAGGCGTGGGTGGACAACCGGTTCCACCGCTACGAGCCCGCGGAGCTGGTGCGGTTCGCGCTGGCCAGGCCGGCCCGGTTCGAGCCGGGGACGGGCCAGAACTACTCCAACACCAACTACACGCTGGCCCAACTGCTCATCGAACGGGTCACCGGCCGCTCGTTCGCCGACGAGGTGGAGCGCCGCATCCTGCGCCCGCTCGGCATGAGGGGCACCGGCGTGCCGGGCCACCGGTCCACGCTGCCCGGACCGCACGCCCACGGCTACTACCGCTACCAGGACGGCGGCGAGTGGAAGGTCGCCGACGTCTCCCGCCAGAACCTGTCCCTGCTGTCCGGCGCCGGCGACATGTACTCGACCACCCGCGACCTGCAGACGTTCTTCTCCGCGCTGATGGCGGGCCGGCTCGTCCCGGCCCCGTTGCCGGCGGAGATGCGCACGCCGCACGGCTACCTCGGCTACGGCCTGGGCCTGTTCGTGCAGGAACTGCCCTGCGGCGGCACGGTCTACCACCACAACGGCGGCGCACCCGGCGGCTACGGCTCGCTCATGTACAGCTCGCCGGACGGCCGCACGACCATGACGGCGGGCGTGACCACCGGCGACGCCCCGATCGACCCGGCGGCGGCGTTCCCGAAGGCGCTGGCCGGGCTGGTCGAGACCGTCTTCTGCGGCAGGTGAGACGGCCGGGCGAGCACCACCGTGCTCGCCCGGTCAGGCCGCGTGGGCCGGCGTCCGGCGGCCGATCCGGAGCACCCGCCGGTCCGGCGCGCCGTCGAGGAAACCGCCGCACGGGTCGTCGTCCCCGGCCTGGCGCACCAGGTCCCGCGACGGCCGGTAGATCTCACGCACCACGAACGCGCACAGCACGATCACGGCGATGTCCCGCACCACCACGGCGCCCAGGAACCAGTCGATCGGCAGGCCCTTGTTCTCCACTCCCAGGTAGAAGAACATGCGCGGCACCCACACGAGGGCGTCCACGGCCATCCACGCCAGCAGCAGCCGCCACCGCGGCAGCGCCAGCACCGCCAGCGGCACCAGCCACAGCGAGTACTGCGGGCTCCACACCTTGTTGGTCAGCAGGAACGCCGCCACCACCAGGAAGCCGAGCTGCGGCAGGCGGGGCCGGGTCGGGGCGGACAGGGCGACGAAGCCGACCGCCGCGCAGCAGAGCAGGAACAGCACCGCGCTGACGGTGTTGAGCACCTCGGGGGCCTGGCCCTGCACCAACCCGGGGTCGAAGCCCTTCCAGTCGGTCCACTGGGCGACCACGTTGTAGAGGGAGTCCGGGTCCACGCCGCGCTCGGTGTTGAGCCGGAAGAACTCGCGCCAGCCCGCCGGGTACAGCAACGCGATCGGCGCGTTCACCGCCGCCCACGTGAACAGGGTGGTCGCCAGCGTGGTCAGGCCGGCCCGCATCTTGTCCGCCCGCCAGCACAGCAGCAGCAACGGTCCGAGCAGGAACAGCGGGTACAGCTTCGCCGCGCCCCCCAGGCCGAGCAGGATGCCGGCGACCACGGGTTTCTTGCGCGCCCACGCCAGCATGCCCGCCGTGGCGAAGGCCGTGGCGAGGGTGTCGAAGTTGGTGAACGCGTGCACCACGACCAGGGGCGACACGGCGACGATGGCCGCGTCCCAGATCCGCCGCCGGGCCAGGCGGGCCACCGCGTAGGTCGTCACGAGCCACGCGAAGGCGAGCCACAGGGCGGTGATGTCGAAGTACACGATCACCGTCATCGGGTTCGGCAGCCAGCCGCTCTCCGCGATGCGCGTCCAGCCCTGCGCCATGCGCGCGTTGAGCCACTGGAACAGGCCCGTCACCACCGGGTACTCCATGTACCGGACGTGCGCGGTGGGCTTGCCCTCGTCGTCGATCCACGACGTCTTGTAGGGGAACGTGTCCGGCTTGTCCAAGCGCTCCGCCGTGTAGAGCGGCACGGTGTCGGAGTAGCACATGGCGGTGAACTGCTTGCTGCCCCGCCAGTCGAGCTGCACGACCCCGTTGGAGTCGACGTACTGCTGCACGCACGGCGACTTCTGCAGGTAGGCGAACGCCAACGTCACCACGGCCAGGAGCAGCACGACCCGCAACGGCGTCCAGAACCACTGCCGCCCGACCGACGCGTGCCGCCCGACGGGCCCGCCGAACGGCCGCGCCGCAGCCCGCGCCAGCGGCTCGGTCCACGTCGGGTACACCCGCTCCTCGGGGCTGAGCGAGTCCGTGTCGTCGGCGTCCGTGTGCTGCGAAGGGCTTGCCACGTGCCGGATGCTACGGCCAGCGGCTGTGGTTGGGCGTGAAGAAGCCACCGAAAAGCGTGAGGCCCGGCGCGGACGCCGGGCCTCACGGGGCTATCTCGTCGGTGGACTGCCGCCGCCGATCGGATCGGGTTCGTTCGGCTGCGTCGTGGTGGTCGGGCACGCCGGGAACAAGCCGCCGCACGACGGCTTGGTCTGCCTGGTCGTGGTGGTCGTCGGCTCGTCGCGCGTGGTCGTCGGCCGGCCCGTGGTCGTCTTGTCGTCGTCCTTGTCGTCGTCCTTGGGCGTGGTCGTCGTCGTCGTGATCTTCGGCGCTTCCAGCTCACCGATCGGCTTCGGCTTGGGGAACGTCTCCTTCGGGGCGTTCGCCAGCGCCTTGTCCATGAACTTCTTCCAGATCTGACCCGGCAGGCCGGAGCCGTAGATCATCTCGTTCTTCTTGTTCTTCAACGCGACCGTGCCGGAGTCGGTGCCCATCCACACGCCGGCCGCGAGGGACGGGGTGTAGCCGACCATCCAGGCCTTCGAGTTCTCCTGGCTGTTCGGGAGCTCGTGGGTGCCGGTCTTGCCGGCGCACTCGCGGCCGTTGGCGCAGGGGATGTTCGACTTGCCCGGGATGTGCTTGAGGACGTCGGTGACGTTGTCCGCGATGTCCTGGCTCTTCTGCGGGTCCGGGTCGAACGCGGGCCGCGTCACGTCGGTGTGCGTGTAGACGGCCTCGTCCTTGGAGTTGGTGATCTTCGTGACGAAGAACGGCTCGTGGTAGACGCCCCGGGCCGCGAAGGTCGCGTACGTCGAGGTCATGTCGAACGGGCGGACCTGCGTCGTGCCACCGCCGATGGAGATGTTGGCGTCCGGCGCGTTGCCGTTCTCGTCCTCCAGCAGCGTGTAGGTCTTGCCGCCGACCTCGACCTTCGGCGGGATGCCCGCCTGGTGCGCCGCCTGCGCGACCTTGCCGGTGCCGATCTTGAGCGCCATGTCGAAGAACACGGTGTTGATCGACTTGATCATCGCCTCGCGCACGCTGCACTGCGTCGGCACGTCGCACCGCACGCCGGGCGAGTTGCGCACCGGGTTGTCCGGGCCACGGCCGGGGAACGTGCGCGGCGAGCTGCCGTCGTAGAGCTTGCCCGCGCCCTCGCCCTTCTGCAGCGCGGCGACGAAGTCGAACGGCTTGAACGACGAGCCGGGCTCCTGCAGCGTGCCCGTCTGGTAGTCGATGCCCTGGCCGTTGCCGCCCCAGTAGGCGCGGACCGCGCCCGTCCCCGGTTCGATCGCGGACATCGAGGTCCGCAGCACCTCCGGCTGGCCCTCCATCACCTCGTCGACCGCCTGCTCGGCGGCGGTCTGCATGGCCGGGTCGATGGTGGTGTGGACGGTCACGCCCAGCTTCTGGGCCCGCTCCAGGCCCCACCCGTTGCGCTCCATCTCCGCCTCGACCTGCATGCGGATGAACAGGCGGGTGCCGTCCAGGCCGTTGTTGTTGACTTCGGCGAGCGGGACCGGCGGCACGTAGGCGAGCCCGGCGCGGGCGCCCTGGTCGATGAACCCGAACTTCACGAGGTTGTCGGCGACGTAGGTCCAGCGCTCCTGGCTGTAGGCCTGGTTCTCGGACTTGCCCGGGTTCTGGATCATGCCGGCGAGCAGGGCGGCCTCGGACATGGTCAACGAGCCCAGGTCGTCGCGGTTGAAGTAGACCTTGGCCGCTTCCTTGATCCCGTACGCCGACCGGCCGAAGTAGATGGTGTTGAGGTAGGAGGTCAGGATCTCCTTCTTGTCCTGCTGCTCCGACATCTTGTACGCCTTGACAACCTCGGTGAACTTGCGCGAGAGCGTCTCGTCGTCCTGCTCGGTCGCCTGCTTGACGTACTGCTGGGTCAGGCCGGAACCACCGCTCTTGCGGCCGGTGACCTGGTACCAGCCGGCGCGGGCGATGGCGCGGAAGTCGAAGCCCGGGTTCGTCATGAACGTCGGGTCCTCGGCGGCGAACACGGCCTGCTTGACGACCTCGGGGATCTGGTCGTAGGTGATCATCGTCCGGTTCGCGCCGGACGGGGCGATCTTCGTCATGACCGAGTTGTCGGCGTACAGGATGGTGATCGCCTTGTCCTGCTTCGAGGCGGTCTCCTGCGGGTTCGGGACCTCCACCAGCTGGTAGGCGATCGCGAACGCGACGATGGGGCCCAGGATCATGAGGAAGAGGCCGACGTACGAGACGCGCCGCACCCGGCGCCAGATCTTCTTCCGGCGCAAGGCTTTCTCCTCCTCCGGCGTCAGCTCCTCGTCGTACTCGTCGTCGTAGAACGGTTCGAGCTCGATCTCGTCCTCGCGGTGGGTGAGGAGCTCGGGCTCGCGGGCGACGGTCTGGTGCACGGGCGGGAGCAGGTCGGTCGGCTCCTCGCCGGGCCGGCGGGGGCCGCCGGGTCCGGGCACGCCGGCGCCGGGGACACCCGGGCCGGGGCCGCCGGGACGGCGCATGCCGCCGGGAGGCGTGTTCGGCCGGCCGGGCCCCCTGGGCACGTGCCGGGTGGCGTTCGGGTCGGCGTTCGCCGCGGAGGGCACGCCGGGGCCGCCCACCGGTCGGGGGCCGCCGCGGCCGGGTTCCGGGGCGTGCCGTCGGCCACCCTGCGGGACACCGCCGGGGGGCGTGCCGCCACCGCCGGGGATGCCGCCCGGCGGGGTGCCGGGACCGCCGCGCGGGACACCGCCCGGGGAGCCGCCCTGTCGGGGGTACCCGGTAACGTGAAGCCACGATGAGCGCCTTGTTCGACTT
>NZ_JBEZBW010000031.1:0-68566 GCF_040647305.1 Saccharothrix sp. NPDC042600
GTTCCTCGCGAAACTTTTTCAGGCCGACCCCGGCGATCTGTGGTTGGGCTGCGCCCAGGCCGTACGGAGGGAGACCGAGGCCCTTCCCGTGGGCTCTGCAGCTCGGCGTCGCGCCTTCGGCGCGGTCCGCGGAGCGGTTGCGGTGTGGTGCTGCCCGATGCGGGTGTGATGCGCCGCACCAGGCACAATTGGGGGGTTGCCGGCACGTTCGAGTGAGGAGACCCCGGTGGGACACGGTGAGCTGCGTGGCGTGGTAGCCCTCGACGGGCCGTCCGGCACCGGCAAGTCCTCCGCCGCGCGCCGACTCGCGGCCACCCTGCGCGCCCGCTACCTGGACACCGGGGCGATGTACCGGGCGATCACGCTGGCCGTGCTGCGCGCGGGCGTCGAGCCGACCGACACCGAGCGGGTGGTCGAGGTCGCTCGGGCGGCGAAGTTGACGCAGACCTCCGACCCCGACGCCTCGCGCACCCTGCTCGACGGGCAGGACGTCGGGGCCGAGATCCGCGGGCCCGAGGTCACGCTGGCCGTGTCGCCGGTGTCCGCCGTCGCCGAGGTGCGCGAGCTGCTGGTCGAGCACCAGCGGGCGATCATCGCGGACGCCCTCGCGACCGCCGGCGGCATCGTGGTCGAGGGCCGGGACATCGGGACCGTCGTCGCGCCGCGGGCCGAGCTGAAGGTCTACCTGACCGCGGACGCCCGGGCGCGTGCCCAGCGGCGGACCAAGCAGGACACCGCGTCCGGGCGCGCGGCGACCGTGGACGCCGTGCTGGCCGACGTGCGGCGGCGGGACGCCTACGACTCGTCGCGCTCGGTGTCGCCGTTGCGGCCGGCCGAGGACGCGGTCGAGCTGGACACCACCCCGCTGGACCTCCCTGGCGTCGTCGCCGCCCTGCTCGACCTGGTCGAACAGCGCGGGCTGCGGGTCGTGGCGGTGGGTGGGTGAGCGGGGCGCTCCCCGAAGACGGTTGGCCGTGGCTGACCGACTTCGGCCGGTGGATCGCGCGTCGGCCGTTCGCGGCGGCGTTCCGGGTGCGGGTGTCCGGGCGGGACCGGTTCCCGCGGCGCGGCCCGGTGGTGGTCGTCGCGAACCACAGCTCGATGGTGGACGGGCCTATCCTGTTCGGCGTAGTGCCCCGTCGTGTGGTCTTCTTGATCAAGCAGGAGATGTTCCGCGGCGTCGCCGGGTGGGGTCTGCGCCGGATCGGCCAGCTGGCCGTCCGCCGCGGCGAACCCGACCGCGCGCCGCTGCTCGCGGCCCAGAAGGTCCTGCGCGAAGGCGGTGTCATCGGGGTGTTCCCCGAGGGCACGCGCGGCGCGGGCGACGTGGCGCAGGCGCAGCAGGGCGCGGCGTGGCTGGCGCGGACGACCGGTGCGGTGGTCGTGCCGGTCGCGACGCGGGGCACCCTGCGCCCACCCGGAACCGGGCGAAGGTTCCGACCGGTGGTGGACGTGCTGGTGGGTGAGCCGTTCGAGCTGCCTTCCGACAAGGGTCGGCAGGCGCTGGAGAAGGCCACCGAGCAGGTCCGCGACCGCTTGGCCACGCTGGTGGCCGAGCTGGACAGCAGGCGGAGTGGAGAATCGCGATGACGGACTTGGACGGCACGTGGGCGGACGAGTCCGAGTGGACCGCGTTCGACGACGAGTCGGTCGACGGTGAGGAGGGCGGCGGCGTCCCGCAGCCCGTGCTCGCCGTGGTCGGCCGCCCGAACGTGGGCAAGTCGACGCTGGTCAACCGGATCATCGGCCGCCGCGAGGCGGTCGTGCAGGACGTGCCGGGCGTGACCCGCGACCGCGTGGCGTACGACGCGCTGTGGAGCGGCCGGAAGTTCACCGTGGTGGACACCGGCGGCTGGGAGCCCGACGCGACCGGCATGTACGCCTCGGTCGCCGCGCAGGCGGAGCTGGCCATGGCGACCGCCGACGCGATCCTGTTCGTGGTGGACGCGACCGTCGGCGCGACGACCACCGACGAGGCCGCGGTGCGCGTGCTGCGCAAGTCCAAGCGGCCCGTGCTGCTGGTGGCCAACAAGGTCGACGACGAGCGCGTGATGGGCGACGTGGCGGCGCTGTGGTCGCTGGGGCTGGGCGAGCCGATCCCGGTGTCCGGCCTGCACGGGCGCGGGTCCGGCGACATGCTCGACAAGATCCTGGAGGCCCTGCCCGAGACGCCGCGCGACACGTTCGCCTCCGGCGCGGGCGGTCCCCGCCGGGTCGCGCTGGTCGGCCGGCCGAACGTCGGCAAGTCGTCCCTGCTCAACCGCCTGACCGGCGAGGAGCGGTCGGTGGTCGACTCGGTCGCGGGCACCACCGTGGACCCGGTCGACTCGCTGGTCGAGCTGGACGACGAGGTGTGGCGGTTCGTCGACACGGCGGGTCTGCGCAAGCGGGTGAACTTCGCCTCCGGCGCCGAGTACTACGCGTCGCTGCGCACCAAGGCGGCCATCGAGTCCGCCGAGGTGGCGATCGTGCTGCTGGACGCGTCCGAGCCGATCAGCGAGCAGGACCTGCGGGTGCTGACGATGGTCGTGGAGTCGGGGCGCGCGTGCGTGCTGGCGTTCAACAAGTGGGACCTGGTCGACGAGGACCGGCGGCACGCGATGGTGCGCGAGCTGGAACGCGGCCTGGTCCGGGTGCCGTGGGCGGAGCGGATCAACATCTCCGCGCTGACCGGCCGGGCCGTGCGCAAGCTCGCGCCCGCCCTGCGCACCGCGTTGAACTCGTGGGACACCCGGGTGCCCACCGGACGGTTGAACTCGTGGCTGAGCGACCTGATCGCGGCCACCCCGCCGCCGGTGCGCGGCGGCAAGCAGCCCAAGGTGCTCTTCGCCACCCAGGCGGGCACCCGGCCGCCGACGTTCGTGCTGTTCACCACCGGCTTCCTGGAGGCCGGGTACCGGCGGTTCATCGAGCGCAAGCTGCGCGAGGAGTTCGGCTTCGAGGGCAGCCCGGTCCGGATCTCCGTGCGGGTGCGGGAGAAGAAGCCGCGGAAGTGATCGGTTGCCCCGGCATGCGGAATGCGGTTGCCTGACGACGTGCCGGTGCGATTGGTCCTCGCGGACGACGAGCCGCTGCTGCGGCGGGGTCTGCGGGTGCTGCTGGAGGCGGACGGTCGGGTCGAGGTCGTCGGTGAGGCGGCGGACGGGTCGGGTCTCCTCGACGCCGTGCGCCGACATCGGCCCGACGTGGCGCTGGTCGACGTCCAGATGCCGGGCATGGACGGCCTGTCCGCGCTGAGGGCGTTGCTGGCCTGGTCGAACCCGCCCGCGGTGGCCGTGCTGACCACGTTCGACCTGGACGACTACGTCACGACGGCCCTGGACCTGGGCGCCCAGGGCTTCCTGCTCAAGGACGCCGAACCCGACACCCTGATCCGCGCGGTCGTGGACCTGGCCTCCGGCGGAGCCGTCCTGGACCCGCGCATCACGGCCCGCCTGCTCCCGAAACTCCGCGGCGCGGGCAGGCTGCGCGACAACCCGCACCTCAACGCCCTGAGCGCCCGCGAACGGCAGGTGTTGGCCCTGATCGCCAACGGCCAGTCCAACAACACCATCGCCGGCGAGCTGGGCCTGAGCGAGGCCACGGTCAAGAGCTACGTCTCCACGGTCCTCACCAAGCTGGGGGTGGAGAACCGCGTCCAGGCGGCCCTGGTCGCACACCAGGTGGGTGGCACATGGTGACTGTGCTCGTAGAGCTGGCGGCAGTGCTCATCCCGGCCGCCATGGTCCTGCTGGCCGACCAGATCCCGTACACCTGGTCGATCCCGACGGCCCTGGCCGCGTGCGCCGCCCTGCCCCTACGCCGCCGCTGGCCCCTGGTCGCCGTCTTCCTCTGCCTCCCGGCCTTGCTGGGCGGGCTGGGCTGGCCTCCCACGGTCGTGGCCCTGTACCGAGTGGGCCGAACCTCGCCCCTGCGCTTCATGGCCGTGGCCGTGACCCTGACCACGGTCCTACCGGCCACCCTGGTCGTAGCCACCCAGTCCTTGACCGTCGGCGGCATCCTCCTGACCTACTCCTTCACCCTCTTCATGTCCGGCGCCCCAGCCGCCTTGGGCGCTCTGATCAAGACCCGCGAAGACCTGACAGCGAGCCTGCAGGCGACCAGGGATGCCCGAGCAGCAGAACTGGAGGCCCGCGAACAGTCGGCCAGGGCGTCCGAACGCGCCCGGATCGCCCGTGAGATCCACGACGCGGTAGGCCACCACGCCACCCTCATCGCGGTCGAATCAGCCGCTCTGGCTGCGACAACGACCGACGAGAACACTCGCGAGACAGCGACCCGCCTGCGCTCCCTGGCCAAGGAGTCCCTGTCCGAGATGCGCACAGCCCTGGGCCTGCTCAACACGGACCCGTCCCCGACCTACGCCTCCATCCCGGCGTTGGTGGAACGGGCACGGGCAGCCGGCCTGACCATCCGCCTGGAAGACCGCTCGACGGCCCCGATCCCCCCGTCGATCAGCCGAGCAGCGTTCCGAGTGATCCAAGAGGCCCTGACCAACGTCACGAAGCACGCCCCGGGCGCCCCCGTCCAAGTCCGCCTGGCCGACAAGGACAACACCCTGACGATCAAGGTCACCAACGGCCACCCCACCACCCGCCCGCCGACAACCTCCACCGGCGGCAAGGGCCTGGTAGGCCTGTCGGAACGAGTGAGCCTGGTAGGCGGCACCCTGACCACCACCCCGCGCGAGGACGGCAGCTTCGACCTGACCGCCACCCTCCCGCTGTCCCGTCCGTCGAAAGTTGACACAGATGACTCGACTTTCGGCGGTAGTGCACGAAACCCGGCAAACGCATAGTTGAGCACGCGTCGATCCGGGGGAGCAGGGTCAGACCGAGGGGAAACGCAGAGGTCCGCCCACCCGCGGACCTCTGCAACCCCCTCCCAGATCCACAACCGGGGGGCCGCTGTCGGGGGCCCGTTGTGGGTGCGCTAAGCTATCCGCGCACCCCACAACGGGGAGCACACGGCCGGGACGTGGCGCAGTTTGGTAGCGCACTTGACTGGGGGTCAAGGGGTCGCAGGTTCAAATCCTGTCGTCCCGACGGTCTGAAGGAGCCCGCTGGCTCTGGGTATAAGCCCAGGTCGGCGGGCTCTTTCATGTTGCGGCGTGGATCTTGACTTGGTCACGGAACGGTAACTTTGCGATCTTGGTGAACGCTGTTTAGGAGCGAAATCAGGAGCGAGTCGCTCCAAATCTTTGACCAGGACCAAATGGGGTCGTCCCGAACGGGTGAACCTGCCCAACTGTCCCGAAGAATCACCCGTTGGCGTGAACCGCCCTCAAGCTGCGCCGAACGTCCGTAGCTGGCCCCAACCTGCCGGTGCGTCCCCCGACCCGTCCGAACCGACGTGTCTGGGCCCGGACTGCTAGTGACCGCGCTATGGCAGGTGAATGCAATCGACCGCTGGCCGGTATCCCGGACGAGATCCGTCGACGTCGCCACTCGTCGCCGGTCAGGCGGGATGCGTGCGGTGATGCTGTGCGATCTTGCCGGCGCGGGCTCGGTGCTTGGCCCGTAGTCGGGGGCTCGGGTGTCGGCAGTGGCGTCCGGTGTCGGCCGCCGAGGGTCGGTCGATGGTGGGGCAGGGCGACTTGAGTCGGTGCCAACGCACCTCGGGCGATGTCGCCGCCGGAGGCGCGTCGCACCAACTGCACGTTCCAGCGTGTCGGCGGCGAGCGGCCGCGTCCGCCCGCTGGCAGACATCCGCTAGCGATCCAGATGGACCGGACGGCTCGGCCGTCCGGAGGGCGCGCAGGATTATGTCCGGCATGCACCCGGAATACGATCATGGCCATCTGGTACAGTTTATCGTGATGGCGGTCACCAAGATCAAGTGGGGCTGGGATGAACGACGTGGGCGTGTCCGGTGAGCTGATCGCTCTCGCCCGCGAGGCGAAGGGCTGGAAGCAGCGTGACCTGGCCGAACGCGTCGACGTGTCCCAGGGTTTCGTGTCCAAGGTCGAGCGAGGCCAATTGGCACTCGACGAAGTCAAGTTGACCGAGTTCGCCGACGCGCTGGACGTGCCCGCAGCCCTGCTCCTTGGAGACCACGACCTACCCGGTCTCGCGCTGACGTGCCTGCACCATCGCCGGCGGGCGAGTCGAATCCCCGCCGTTTCGGCGAAGCGGATCGAGGGTCTGACGCAGCTCGTGGGCCTGTCCGTCCGACGCCTGTCCGCCGGGACGGCCGCGCCGACGATGCTGTCCCTGCAACGACACCCCGTGGACTCCGGGTCGACGCCCTCGGAGGCAGCCATGAAGTTGCGAGCTGACTGGGGCGTGCCACCCGGGCCCGTGGACAACGTGGTCGACCTGCTCGAACGCGCCGGCATCGCGGTCGTGCCGCGCCACTTGGGCACCGATGCCCAGGACGCAGTCAGCATGTGGCCGCCGGGGACCGACCCACTGGTGCTGCTCAACACCGGGTTGCCGCCGGACCGAGCGCGATTCACGTTGGTCCACGAACTCGGTCACCTCGTCCTGCACGAGTTCCCGGACGACGGGCAGGAGGAGCAGGCCAACGAGTTCGCCGCGGCGTTCCTGATGCCGGCCGAAGACATCCGACCGGAACTCGACGGCCTCACGGTGCGGCAGTTCCCCCGCCTGGCGAAGCTTAAGGCGCGTTGGAAGGTGTCGATGGGCGCGCTCATCCAACGCGCGCACCAATTGGCTGTCATCAGCCCGTCGCAGTACAAGTCCTTCCGCATCCGGCTCAACCAGTACGGGTGGTCCAAACGCGAGCCGGGGGACATCCCGGCGGAGGTGCCCCGGCTCCTGCGCAGTCGGATCGAACACCACCTCGACCTGGGGCGGACCGCCCAGCAGCTCGCCGACCTCGCGCTGATGCGGCCAGAGCCGTTCGCCCGGCACTACCTCACCACCTCAGCCCAGCCGCCTCCCGCGGCCACCGGAACCAGCGAGGTCCCATGACCGCGATCAGCGAGACCGAACTCGAACACCACCTGCGGCACGCCCTGCTGCTGCACACCGATGCCCAGGACTGCGAACTGGCCGTGGAAAGCTCGAACCGGGACGGCGGCGGGCTCGTGCTCAACGGCAAGGGTGGCCTGGTCGCCGCCGAGCGCATCCTCGGTTCCGATCTCGGGTTCCGCAGGCCCATCCTCGTTGACGCGTCCGCCTACGCGGGACGGCGACGACGCTTCGCATCGGACCCGTTCGACCGCGACTGGATGCGCCACCAGCGCAGGCTCGGATTGCCGGCCGTCCTACCCGACGCCGGGTACGTGGCCGAGGACGACGAGGACGGTCTGCTCAGCGTGCTGTACCGGGTGCACGAGGAACCGCAGGGCACCGTGGCGCTGCTCGCGCTGCACCACAGCTGGACCGACCCCAAGCACGGCCAGCCGACGCTCAAGCAGCACGCCCTGGCGGCGGGGGTGCCGCTCGCGCTTGTGCTCGAACACCCCAAGGACCCGATGCAGGTGCGCCGGTCCGTGCACGGCCTCGTCGATCTCCTGGACGCCGCACCGTCCACGATGCTGCTGCGCAGCGACGCCTCGGCCGTCGGATCGCTGTGCTACGGCGCCATCGCTGCGGCGGTGGGTACCCGGACCGGATTGCGTCACCTCTACCCGCTGGGACGGCGTGGTGGCAGGAAGGCGAGCATCGCGGTGTTCGTCCGCAGCACGATGTCCTACATCACCCTCGCGAAGCTGGACCGGGCCTATCAGATGGACCCGGACAACGACCTCTGGCGGTGCGGATGCGACGTCTGCGCCGACGCCGACCTGAGCTGGGTCGGCTCGTCCCCCGACCCTTGGCAGTCGGCCTACCTGCACTCGGTCGAGGTGCTCCACCAGATCCGGCGGGACCTGTTCGACAACAACCTGACGCCACAGCAGCGGCGGCAGGCGTGGATCGCCCAGTGTGACTCGGCGATCTTCCGGCACGACGAACTCAGCGAACTGACCGACTGGGAACCGCCCGCCTACCTCGGCAACTGGGACTCGCTGCGCGCCCGCGAGGCCACCGCTTAAGCCGGCACAGGCCGCTCGGAGCCGTCTACAGCCAGGTAGCGCTCATACACCACTTCCTCCACCCAACGCGACACCACGGTGGGACGCGAGGTCGACACCGGCCCCACACGGCCAGGGCTGAGCAGTCGCACGACCCTGTCCGGCATCAGCCACACCACGCCGACACCGCGGAATTGCGCCGTGAGCAGGACCTTTTCGCCAGGCGGCTGGGCACCGCCCCGCACGACCGCGGTCGAGCCGAACCCGCCGAACCCCGCAGCCGTCTTGATCGCGCGCATCCAGTCCCGACCGTCCGCGACGACACCGACGACCCGAACCGCTGGGCGCGGAGTCGTCGACCAGTTCTCCGGCCAGGACCACATCGCGACGGCCGTCCGGTCGGTGACCGGACCCCATCCGTCCGCTTTCCGCTGCGCGTGGACCTCCGCGTCGACGGACGCCACCACCGTCACCCGCTCGCCGAACAGTTCCACGTCCGGTAGCACGGTGCCCGCCCAGCCGAGAGCACCGAGAGCTTCCTGCCATTCGTGCGGGTTCGACTGCCCGTGGCGGACGTGCAGATCGCGGCCCGAGGGTGTCACGTCGTCCCGCTCCCTCGCCGATCGCGTGCTTCCGAGTACCGCTGCTGCACCCGCCGGGCGGGCACGATACGCACCTCCGGTTCGGGCCCGGTAACGGCCTCGAAGAACACCTGGTCTCCCGGTGACAGGCCGAGCAGGCGCATCAAGGGCACCGGGATGGCCACCTGGTTGACCGCCGACACGCTCCGGGGTCCGATCAACGCGGGCAACAGGTCCATAGTTCGACCATACGCGACATTAAAAGTTTTACAAGCCGAACTCGTCGGGGTGGCGTTGGCTGCGATTCGGCGCCTAGCGGGCAGGCGACGACACCTCTCCTGTGAGGTGTCCTTCGCGGCAACGGAGGCGCCGTCGAGCCGGCCAGCTCCACGGTTGGTGCCGGCCGTGGGAGGGCCGTGGTCGGACACGGTGGATCTTGTAGGGCTGCGCGGTCACCAGGGTGTGCGGGCTAGGATCAGTTCCCCGAGTTCGTCGCGGCGACCGGGCCGCAGGACGTGGACCACACACACGTGCGGCATGAGGAGTACCTGCGTTCGTTGGCGGACGCCACACCACCGACGACCTCCCGGTCATCACGTGCGTGCTCGAGGATCCGGACCAGGTGATGGCGGTGTCCGCGGTCGTGCGGCACCCGGGCCTGGGGTACAGGGCCTGTGGTCACCCCGGTCGGTTGGCGCTCTCGGCGCGGCCGGCGGCGTGGTTCTCGTGTGAGTGTTGACGGGGTGGTAAATGATCAGCACCCTGGTTCGAGGCGAAGGCAGACTCCGACTGTCGCGTACATATATGCCAACACGAGGACCCGTGCCACTCGAGCGTGGCGAGGCTCGAGATGCGAATTCTTCGTTATCCGCGCCTGCGTCGTCGTTTTGTGCGACGAGAGAGATTGACTCTGGGCATCCTGACGCGGCGGCGATGGGACTTCGGTACCGAGGCGACAGTCGGCACGCCAATGGCGAGGTCGACTCGTAGGAGACCGGCCCGGGTCCCAATCACGAGGCAGGTGCCGGGCCCGAAACGGATCGCGGTGACTTCGGCTCGGACATCGATTAGCGCCAGTTGGCGCGCAGCGGCGAAATCCCAGACGCGCACAGTCTGGTCGCCACCGCCGCTGGCCACGATTGTGCGCCCGTCGATACGTCCGAACTCGATTACACTTGGGGGCAGCGCATGCCCTCTCATGGGTTCACCAAGAGGCTCTCCCGTACGTGCGTCATAGCCTCGCAGATTCATCCCGCCAGTGATGATGATCGGCCGGTCGCCGTCCCATCCCGTTCCAGCGCCTGCCACGCGGAGTTCGCCCGGAGCCGACCAAACCTCGGTGCCCAAATCTGCATCGTAAGCAGTTAGGCGATCCTTATGACATGCGAAGACCAGCGGACGGCCGTCCACTGCCAACGCTGCTGCCGCGTAGCAATGCGGAATGGGAAATTCGCTCGTAGACCGGTTTGTGCTATACCTGACAACCAGGTCGTCGAAAATCGAGACTGCCCCGAAGTCGCCTTCGACCACGAGCAGGTGGTGCGATCTTGTCCACCACACCCGTCCGCCGATTTGGTGTCTCCACAAAGTGGATCCGCTGTCCAGATCTTCAATGACGACGTCGCTGCCGCCGTAGCTAGATTCTTCGCGTACTACCAAAGGGGAGTATGCGTCATCAAGTCCGCCGGCGATTATGGTGTCTATGAGGATGCCCTTAGTGCTCCAGGATTTCTCTGTCGTGCCGCTTCCCAGGCGATGAAGAAAGACGGCCTGGCGACTGGACGTACGCCGGGCGACGACGACACGGCCGGGTTCGGCCTGTGACATCGCTATCCCCACCACCATGTCCACTTGCTGCGCCGCAAGTGCATCCCATTCGCCGAGTTCGAACATCTGCACCCGGAGGGCGTCTGCGGCTGCCAACCAGGTCGTACCGGCGACAGCAAATCCGGTAAGATCGCGGGCAGGGGTATCGATGTAGCCGCGTTGTCGGCCGTCCTCCAAACCCCACAAAGCGATGCCATTGCTGGTGCGCACGGCCACAAGCGCATCGTCAGCGTGCCGAACGAAGACGCCTGGCGGACGCGGGCGCCCAAGCCCGTAGTCTTTCACCAGAGTCTCGGGGACCGACCATGGTTCCGAGGAGATAAAACCCCAGTGGCTCCGATCCCTGGCGATAACGAGTGTCGGTTTCCCGTCATTTTCGCTCACACAGATGCCCCAAACGTCCGCGTGATTGCGATGGTCGACTACTTTGCCGTCGAGGGTGAGCAACACTGCGCGGAACTTCGTCGAATGACCGAGTGGGTCGGGCACTCGAGTGACAGCCACCAGCAGTGCTGGATACCCCTGCCAGGTCATAAATGCGAGCAGGTGGTTCGTTTCTGCCTGAAATGCGACCCAGCTTATCCGCTGTTTCGTCAGACGTTGACCGGTGCTCAGATTCCATATCGCCACGTGCTTTCCCGCAGAGTATGCTGCCACAGGTTCGCCATCGACGAACGTGGCCGCCAAGCCTCCGGGTTGAGTGAACCCCGTCCTGATTGGCGGGCCGGTCAACGTGCCGAAAGTCGGATGCCAGCCGACCATTATCGCGTCCGTGTCGACGCTGACGATCAGTCCGTGTTCGTCCAGCGTGGTCAGGTTCAGCACTGCCGAACGGTGTACGTTGGACAACTGGTGGAGACGCCTCCCGCTGTGGAATTCCCAGACGTGCACGCCGCCCGCAGCGTCGCCGGTCACGACGCAGAGAATCCCGTTCAACCGCACGTGGCCGACCGCGGTCACTTCGTGCTCGTGCAGCCCGATGGGTCTGACCCCGGAGTCCTGCCCGATATCGGCCCAGAGCGTGCGCCAGGGCAGTCCGGGCATGCCCCACAATGACCGCGCCAGGGCTTTCGCCCGCATCGCACGTGCGGACAACAGCAACGCCGCAGCCCGATCCTCGACAGTGCGAGTGGAGTCCTCGAGCAGATGAGCGCAGTGGACGTATGCGGCACCGGCCGCCACCGCCTCTTTCCTCCGCAACGTCGCCAATCCCCGCCGCAGCGCTGCCTGTTGGGCGATCAGCAGGAAGCCGGGATCCACCATCAGCTCGTCCAACCGGCTGCAGGCGGCGGCGTGCGTTGCGAGATGGGCCTGGATGTACGGATCGGCGGCCTGCCAGTCGCGGCCTGGCACGAGGCCGAGCAACGCATCTACTATGCGACTCTGGGCGTGACGCGACTCGGTGCGTCTCAACTCATCGGCGTAGGACTCGTGGTAGAGCCGGTACACCGATCGGTCCTGGGCATTCTTCACCTCGACGATGTGCCGATCGGATCTGGTCAACAGCCACTCGATGTCCTGAGAGCCGACGGCTTGGCCGGCTAGCGCCGCTGCCATCGCCGGCCACACCTGTCCCCACGGCACGCCCTCTCCCTCCGCGAAGGCCAGTGGCATCAGCAGCATCCGTGCCCACGACTCCTCGTCGCCGAACTGCCGCGCCAACGCCCAGCGGAATGCTGGTCCTGCCACCCGAGTTTCGTCGGGACCCGGTGCGGGCAGCTCGCGTTGCCAGCCGGGCAGAGCCGAGATCACTTCGCCTTGCTTGGCCAGTGCCTGCGCGATCACTCGGGCGAGCAGATAGTTCGGATGCGAGATACCTGCGATGTCTTCGGCGATGGGCGCAGCGGTGGTTTCGTCGTAGGCACTGGAACTGCCAGGGCCGTGTGGCGCGAGCAGGAGCATCCGGGCGTACTCGGCCAGATCCTCACGGGCCACCCACCGCGGCTCGTCCAGATCCAGGACCCGGAAACCCGGTCCGCACGCATCAACCACATGGGGGCGAGCACCGACCAGAAGCCGGACGCCCGGAACGTTCGCGAGTGGCTTGAGCAAAAGCGTGGCGATCCGCTCCGGTTCGGCTGTGTCGACAGAACCAGCTTCGTCCAACGCGTCGACCAAGACCACCAACGGCTCCTGGCGCCCGCGCAGCGCGGCGATCAACTGATCGACTGAGGTCACCGAGACACCTGCTGCCGCGCCGATCCCGGCGACAACGTCCGCAAGGGTCTTATGGCGGACATGGATGGCCACATCCACCGCCCCTACACCCGGGTCGGTGCCGGTCGGCACCGACCCCTCCGACAACCCGGCACGTGTCTCCGCGTCCGCAAGCGCCGCTAATCTGCCCAATACGGCGGACTTCCCAGCACCCGCCTTACCGGTGACCACAACTGATTCCTGGCCCGACCTGTCGCGCAGCCACCCCGCAAGCTCTCGCAGCACTGCCACTCGACCCACAAAGTAGTTGCCTACGTCCTTGCGAGTATCATTGCCGCGGCCACGCGGTCCGAAGTGGTCGGCCAACTCCCTACGACGCTGCCGCCACTGCACCTCCTGCTCCGCGAGGTCGACGCCTTCCGGAGGAAGCCACTCGGGATGCCGGGGGTTGGGCAGAAAGCCGAAGCCCGATCCGCCCGCTAGTACCGATAACGTCGCGTGTTGCAGCACCCCGTCACGTTCGAACTGGCGATTGACGTGGTTGACCACGTCTTCGAGGCGTAGATATGGCTGTCGTCGATCACCGAACTCGCGTTTACGCAACGCCGATCGGAAGGCACGGGCGAACACTCCCTGTTCGGCGGTTTCACGCGTCCTCGCCGCCGCGACGACTGCGAAGTCCACCGGGTCGCGTCGCTCGTTGTCGGCCCGCGGCATCAACTCCGCTCTGAGCAGCTCAGCCATCCGGCGCACGCTCTCGACCGTGCCCGCCGCGGCATAACAAGTGTCTACGATGATAAGCAGCCTGCGCACCCCATGCGAAGTCAAGATCATCGCGATGTCCTCGGTGCGCAGTGCGGTGTCCATCAGCCCGCTGGACTCACTGTCCGCGCACAGGAGGAAGTGGCCGAAACCGTCCCGCTCCCCGTGACCGGTGTAGTAGACCACCAGCGCATCCTCCGACGGGCTCACCTCACGCGCCCAGGACCCCAGTGCGCGTCGCAACACATCGGTGTCCGGGTCGAGCAAACGGAGTGCGGGCGCGTATCCCAACTCGGTGAACGCGGCACCGATCTGCTCCAGGTCCTCCGGAACCGACGGCAACTCCTCGGCATCGAGGTAGTGCCGCGTTCCGGCGGTGATCAGGTACCGCCGCACCACTTCACTCGACCAGACCGGCGGCTACCGCCGCCCCCGTCTCGACTGCGGTGAGATGCGCAGCCAGCGCATGTGCCCGCCAGCCGTTGTCCACTCGCCGATCCACCACCTCACCGAACAGCGGTGCCAGGTCTTTGACCAACGCCACTACGTCTCCACAATCGCAAATGTTGGTCCATCGCCGGCCGGAGCCGGGCCAATGCCCCCGGCCGGCCGTCGGCGAAGGATCGAGACGGTCGAACACCAGGTTTCGGATGCCCAGCGGCGAGCCGAGGGTGACAAACGCACGAACCCGCCACTCCGGGTGAGCGCATAACGCCTCGTAGGCCACCACCGACCCCAGCGAGTGCCCAACCAGCACGACGGTGTCGGCATCGACCGCATCGACGACACGGGACCGGACGAACTGCCTCGTCGACGACTCGGTCAGGTAGCGCTTGACCTGACGCAGCACACCGATCAGGAACCGGTCACCTACGCCCGCGAAGAACCTGGACCGGCTCAATGCGTCGAGCGCGCGTTGCACGGTTACCGGCGTCGACACCTTGAGACCCGCTGTTCCAGGGGAAGGCACCCGGTGCGGCTCGGTCTCAGCCGCTGCCTGCCACCACTGGACCAGCAACTCTTCCTCGAACGAGTCGAGGTCTTCCGCAGTCAGCAGTGGCTCTCCCTTTCCACCCGACGGGCGGAACCAATCGCCGTAGAATGCGACGGCGACGTCATCCTCGGTCAGATCGCCCGGACCACCCGCCAACCGCACACCGTCCACCAAGGCCGGGGCAACCAGGCCATGCATGGAACGAGGCCCCAGGTACTGGCGGCCGATACCGTGTACCACCACAACACGAGCCATGCATCCTCCTGTCGCAACACAAGCCCGATACATGAACATGTCGCGTGTGCGAGATCGACGTTACCAGCCGCAAGTGTCATTGTTGGGAAACATCCGAATGACTGGGTTGCCGACTGACATCCTCGGGCTCTGCGACACCCGGACGAGGCTCCACACTTCGGTTGGAATTTCTTCATCCACCGATGGATCCCGGACATCGTTCGAGGCACAGCGACATCCGCTCATGCTGCTGATCGAGCACGAGGACGAACGTCCGCTTCTGCCGATGAGCGGATGTTCCCGGCGGGGATCGGCACCCCTGTCACCCGGATCACCGATCAACGGCGGCGTGCGCGATCCAACCACTTTCACCGCCGACCGGGCTATCGACGACACCGCCTGGCTCATCGACCCCCGCAAGACCGATCCCGATCCCGACGCCGCAGACGTCCCCGCCGAGGTCGACGTGCAGACCAACGACGAGCTAGCCCTGTTCGAGGTGGAACCGTGAAGCTGACCGTCCTGGAAGAACCCTCGCTGGAGTTCAGCGGCGGTGCACGCCACACCGACCCACGTCACGGCATCGCCGACTACGGGCCCGCCGACGCCACCAACACCGCCGTGCGCACCATCCGCGTCGGCATCGTCGGTACACCCGCCGCCATTCAGGGCCTACGACGCTGGCTGGACGGCTGCCGCCAGCCCATCGCCGCCAAAGATAGCCGGCTCGGACGGTTGTTTGTAACGTTCCCCGGCTTCGACACCAGTGCCGGATTCCGCTCGACCCTCGTGTAAGACTCCCGCCTGGAGCGACCAATCCGCGAACGCGACCTCAAGCGGTTGACCGACCTGACACCGCAGGCAGCGGTCAAGGCCGCAGTGGAGCTCTACGCCGCCGAACTCGACGTCCTCGACGAAGAGCCCGGCTGCGACGTCGTACTCATTGCCCGGCCCGAGCAGCTTCCCGAACGCCCCGCGCCCGAGACCGACCCCGACGCACCCTGGAAGAAGGCTCCGCCGGCCGAACCGGTCGACGACTTCCGCGCCGTGCTCAAGGCCGTGGCCATGCGCTACAGCCGCCCCATCCAGATCATCCGCCGCACCACCTGGGACCCCACCTTCACTCCGCCGGGCGGCGACAAGCCCCGCCTGCAAGACGAAGCCACCCGGGCGTGGAACCTGCACACCGCCCTCTACTACAAAGCCGGCGGCGTGCCCTGGCGCCTACCGCGCGAGGCCACCGACCTGGACAGCTGCTACGTGGGGGTCACCTTCTACCGCAGCGGCGACCACACCACCCTCGAGACCAGCGTCGCCCAGGTGTTCAACCAACGCGGCGACGGAGTCATCGTCCGAGGATCCCCGGCCAAGGTCTCCCGACACGACAAACAACCCCACCTCACCGAGAGAGACGCCCACGCCCTGCTGACGGACGCCCTCGGTCGCTACCGCAAAGAACACCGTCACCTTCCCGCGCGGGTCGTGCTGCACAAGACCTCCTCCTACACCACGGAAGAAATCGCTGGCTTCCGCGCTGCCGCCGACGAGGCCGACATCGACACCGTCGAGCTGCTCTGGTTCCCCGCCCACGACCCTGTGCGGTTGTTTCGTCCCGCCGCACACCCGCCTCTACGCGGCACCCTGTTCAGCCTCGACGCCCACCAACACGTCCTCTACACCCGCGGCAGCGTCCCCTTCTACGGCACCTACCCGGCATGTACATCCCCACACCGCTGCCCTTCCGCATGATCGAGACCGAGTCCAGCCCCGAACACATCGCCGAGGAACTGCTCGCGCTGACGAAGATGAACTGGAACCAGACCCAGCTCGACGGCCGGCAACCCATCACCCTGCGCACCGCCGACCGGGTCGGGCAGATCCTGCGCCACCTCAGCCCACAGGATCGCCCGCAAGGGCGCTACGCCTTCTACATGTGAGGATGAGTCGAAGTTTTCGCCGAGGTGACCTGACTTCGATCGTGGCCGCCGTCGGTGCGGCGGCGTTGGCACTGCTGCACCTCGGCACGCGATTCGCCCCCAGCCCGCTGGCCCTGGCCGCGATTGGGCTGCTGACCGGGTTCACCGGACTGCTGTCCGCCGGGCCTCTCCCCACGGAAGGGCGGCCGTGTTGTGGTGGGCGCCGTCGGGGTTGGTGGTGGTGCCGAGGATGTGGATGTAGCGGGTGGCGACCTCCATCGCGAAGAAGACGTAGATCCGTTTGAGGGTGATGGCGCAGTCGACGTGGAAGAAGTCGCAGGTCAACATGCTCGCCGCCTGCGCGTGCAGGAATTGTTGCCATGAGGTGTCGGTGTCGGCTGGGGCGCGGGTGGGACTCGCAGGTGCTGGAGCACACGGCGAACCGTTGAGGCGGCTACTCGGTGTCCGAGCTTGAGCAGCTCACTCTGGATCCGGCGGTAACCCCACGCGGCGTTGTCCCGGGCCATTCGCTCGATCAACGCCTCGGTGGTGTCGTCGACCGGCGGTCGTCCGATCCGGTTCGGGTTGGTCCACTTCTCCGCGACCAGGCGCCGGTGCCAGCGTAGGAGGGTGCCCGGTGTCACCAACCGGTGCTCGCGCGACGACCGGGGAGTCGGCGAGCCAGCGCGGCGAGCACAGCTCGATCGGCCCGCTCCAACCGTGGGCGAGGGTTGGTCCGGCGCAGCACTGCGACCTCGTGCCGCAGTACCAGCAACTCCACGTCCTTGGCTGCGGAGGACCGGCCGAGCAGAACCGGCCAGTCACCGAGTCGGACAAAGATCAGGTACAGCAGTCGTAACGCCACACCCCACGATCATGCCCTGGAGGTCCGGCGTGCGCGATCGCCGCAGTTCAGCATCCCAGTGCGGAGTTCTGACACCCCCCGCGCCTGTGGACATCAAGTTTTTGGCTACTTATCCCCGGTAGCCTGCAGAGCGGCTGTGCCAGCTACGCATGTACCGAGCCGCAGGTGCGATCGATTCGCTTGGCAGGCGCCGACGAGCTGTCACGCTGAGTTCGTTTTCGCTGATCAGGTGGCTCTGCAGCCCCGGCACTGGTGGTTCGCGTTCCTGGCTAGCGAGCTCTGATGCATCAGCAGTGGCGATGGCGATCTCGCCGGCTAGGCGTGCGGCTGCCACCGGATCCATCATCGTCTGATCGCGCTCTCCATGGCACGTGCCTCGCCGCAAGCCAGCACCCGTAGGACGGACGCTAACCGACGTCTCGCCGCAAAAGATGATCATGCGAGTAGTTGCTCGGAAGGTGACATCATTGCTCTACCAGCGACGATGCCTCGCCGTGCGGCAAGCCGGGCAGCTCGGTGAGGTTGATCAGCCTGACAAGCCGCAAGATCAAAGAAAAAAGGGAGGTAGTGGCCGGTTGCCCAGCGAGTACCTCCCTCAAGCTTTGACCAAGTCTACCCGCTAGAGTGCCTCAGTGCAAACAGCGGATCCAGCCTACGGTCAGCATGCACTCGCTCGCCTGACCGACTACTTCATGTCAGAGGGTATCCCCTGGTCAAGGCGCTTGTGGGACGTTGGCTCGATCCTTGCGCTGGAGGAGTTGTGTGAAGCAGGTGTCTGGCAGCCTCGGAAGGTCATCGCGCCTTCGGCGATGGACTGGCAACGTCATGAGCTGAAGCGGTTGGTTGGACCTGACCTCGGCATGGGTGATGGTGACCTGCGCCGCGAGCTCATCCAACTACTGTCAAGGTCTGACCTTGCAGAGCCTGGTCCAGGGCATCGTAGATTGCGTCAGATCACAGAGCATGCACGTGTTGGCTATCTTGATCGTTGGGTTGCAGCGCTACAGGCTGGCAAGGCAGTTAAGCCTGAGCGACTTGCGCGTACGCTGGCGTCACACCTCCTTGACCTCGGATACACTCCGACCTACCTGGCGACCAATTGGGTTAGGGTTCTGCGGTCTGAGAGGGCTGACGCCGTTGCTATCGCGGAAAGTGCCGCCGCAATAGCACGTGAATCTCCTAAGTACTTCGAAGTTCTACTCGCCCTCGATACCATCCCTAAGCGAGCGGATGCGGAATCGTCTCCTGGGTGGATGCATAAAGCCGAGGTTAACGACTGGCTCAGAAGTAACGGGCATGCCGATGAGGCAGGGGTCCGCTCCGGGGGTGCGTTTGTATATTCTGTTGAAGCTCGCGATCCTTACAGTGCAGCCGAGAAGGTTAGGCGAATTTATGAGCGTCTGGTAGCTCGTTCTCTCTTCATCCGGAAAGATCGTGGTGGTCTCAAAGCTTTGCCCTATCTATGGGTTGCCGACCATTCTGAGGTCCTTCCGTTGGAAGGAAAAGCGCGTAGCGCTGACGTGCTGGCGTTGTCACATATGGGCCACTTGTATACTGTTAGCGGCGAGCCCAGTACTATCGATGACGCATTGGAGTTGGCAGCGCCTGTCAACCAGGCTGCGCCTGGTCCTGCTGTTGCGGGAGCCTGGGCGGCGGTAGAGTCGCTGCTTACGAACCCCGGTGATCCAGTCTCAGATGACGAGCGGAGCGGGAAGGCGGTCGCAGCGGATCGTCTGGCTGCAATTGTGGCATGTTCTTGGCCGCGCGCAGAACTGACCACCCTGATCCACCGCCATAAGCCAACTTTACCTGATGCGCTGGTTCGTGCGAGAGAAGGTCTGCCGACAAACCGCGAGCGTGCCCGTGCGATTCTGGAAGAAATCAAAGCGAACGGCGTGGGGAACCTTCGCTTCGTTGGGGCCACTCGGTACAGCGATATGGCCGCAGCCGAGCGGATGCGAGACTGTATTGCTGAGCCGAAGCGTGTGATTGGTGAAGTCACTAAGGCGATACAAATTGCCCTTCGTCGACTGTACCGAGCGCGCAATCTTGTCTTGCATGGAGGTTCGACCTCTAGTGTCGTGCTGGATGCAGCTTTGCGAACTGCGGCGCCGCTTGTTGGCGCTGGACTCGATCGCATTGCCCATCACTTTTATGAGTCGCAGATGTCACCCCTGGATTTAGCTGCTCGAGCCGAGTTGTCTGCGTCTTTGGTCGACGGAGACAGTGGCCTGTCGCTGGTCGACCTATTGCAGCGGCCAGGAGTGTAGAAGCCTACTCAAGGGTTGAGTTGGTCTTCTTTTCGGGGACGCTCACGCGGTACTCCTACGCAAGGCGTCTCGGTCTTCCCGCGGTGCCGGTGCCGCATCCCAACGCCTTCCGCAGCTGCGTCGAGGATGGTCGGCGGACAGTTGGCCAGCGGCGATCATCCAGCGGGCGCGGTCTACCAGTAGGGCCACTCGGTCGCCGGTGGTCGCGCTGTGCCGCTGCGGTGCCAGGCGCGTTTTGCCCGTACTCAGGGCTGGTGGAGGTGGGAGTAGGGCCTACCGGTAGGCCGTGGTCGAGGTCGGCGAATGCCGTCCAGATGATCGGCAACACTGCCACGGCGCCGACCGCGACCAGCGGGCCGATGGCGTGGGCGAGGAGTTGCATCGAGTCGAACCGCGTCCACGGCAACGACACCCACGGCAGGTACGGCCACACGTTGAGCGTCAGCGTCACCGCCAATGCGCCGTACTCGACCACCGTCAGGTGTGGGTGGTGCAGCACCCGGCCGCGGGTCGCCAGGAAGGCCCGGGCGCCGACCACCACCAGCAGCACCGTCGAGATCACCGGCTCCACTGCCCAGGCGCCCCACCACCCGGCGGTGCGTTCGACCATGCCTCGGGTGAGCGTGTGGTGAATTCCGGTGGTGGACCATGCCAGTGCCCCGACCAGTGCTGTCAGCGCCGCGGTGGTGAGCACCAGGCGTACCCGCGATGCCTGCCAGGCCCGTGCGGCCGGGTCCTGGGCCAGGGCGTGCAGGCGGGCGGCTTCGGCTGCGCGCTTGCGGCTGCGCGCTTGCGGCTGCGCCGGACCCGGTCGGTGTCCACCAGCAGCGGCGCGGCGTCGGCCTGCGATTCCAGAAGGACGTGGGCCTCGTCGACCTCGGCACGGAGGTCGCGGACCCGCTTGGTGGCCGGTGCGACAGCGGGTGGAGCCGGGTCGGCTGCGGCCGGGGCGTGGTCGGCGACGTACTTCTCCAACCTCCAACGCCACCCCACCCTGCTCACCGGCTTCCTCCCCGAAACCGGCCTCACACCCATCCAACCCGTAACCCCAACAAACAAAGCTCAGTAAGCTGTTACAGCGGAATATGGGCCTTGCGGCGGAGATCATTAACCGCACGAACCATCGTAAGGGCGTTTCGTGCGATGTTTAGCACGAGAACCGCGCCAGCAAGTGCACAGAGTTGTGCAAGGAGGCGAAAGATCGGGCCATAGTGTATAGATGCGGTACTTATTGCACCCAGTAGGCTGGTAAGAATTCCCACAATAGCGCCGACGTATGTAGTACGCAGAACCGACGTTAGGAGAAAGGAGTAAAATGATCGAACATTCGAGTTGAGTTGCGCGGCTTCTGTGATTATTTGAGATTTCTGATCTGCGCGTTTGATTGCTAGTTTGCTGCTTCCTCGTGCGAGGAGACTTGCGAGATATGGGGTTGCAATGTTGACGGCCAAGCCGATTGGCACGGAGAGGGATAGGCCAAGCCAGAAATCGGGAGACATGAGACCTCCTCCTGTTTAGCTATGCAAGTTGAATCGTTCCGTAAGGACTGATCGTTACATGATCTGCTCTCTCGCTGCATCAGCCTCGTGTCCTTCGAAGGGCTGTCCCGTGCAGAGAGCGGATAACGTTTGCTAGGGCGCCGTATCGAGAAGAGGCAACAAGCGCGCTGCCGTATAGAACCCACCTTGGGAGGGAGGTGGGGCAAAACATGCGGAAGGCACCATTACGTGGAGCGGCTGATCTGCGGCCTGGTGGACGATTGAACCAGCGTCTGCCTTACCCCGTCGCCGGACGGCGGTCAAGATCGAACTGATCGTCGATCTTACATGTTATCGTGATCAAGTTGAGGGAGGTCACTCGATGTCCGATAATAGTCCGTAGCCTAGCGACTCACTATCTCGAAACTTACTCACATCGGATATGCAATGGAAAACTCCCTCCAGCGCCTTGAAAATGCCGTAGTAGAGAACTTGAAGCCCTGGCTAGCGAAGGGCATTGCCCGTTATAGATCGTCTTTTTACGATTTTGCCTATGGTGACTCCGATGTAAAACTTCAACTGGCATGGAACCCGCAAGAGGTCGGTATCAAGTTTCTTGCGATACCTCCTACGGTGCGGCCCGAACTCGATTTGGATGACGCAGGATCACTCGACGTGATTCGCGAGCGTATCGTTTCCGTTGTCAGGTCGGCGATTGAAAATCAAGTCATTGTGAGGTCTGATGCGGCAGACTTGTTGCACAAATACGACGCGGGCAGCGTATTTTTCGAAATTGACCGTAGTGGTGGATTGAAAGTGTGTGAACGACCTCGTTCCATGCGAATGTGATCCACTCGGCCTGGCATTTGAGAGGTTTGGGAAATCGGGGCGCGCTTGTGGGGTGTCAAAAGTCAGCTACAGGGGTCAGACCTGCGGTTAAGCGACTGTGTGTTCGTACTTATTGATTAGGCCGCCGAGGGCTGGTCGGCGATGTATCGACGTGCAGCTGGGCTCTACCTCTGGCCTGTCCGGTCGTGTTGGTGCGAGCTGGCGTGCTTGGTGTGGTCTGCGGTGGTTGTAGTGGGTCGCGAAGCGGTCCAGCACTGTCCGGAGGTGGTGTTCGTTGAGGATGGGCAGTCGGTCGGTGGCTTCGCGTCGGAGGGTGCCGACGAATCGTTCGGCGTGGGCGTTGGCTCGTGGGCATCGTGGTGGGATCTTCGCGACGTGGGTGCCGGTGGCGGAGAAGGCCGCGTCGAACGAGGTGGTGAACTGGCCTGCCCTGTCGCGGATGAGGAATCGGAAGTCGTCTACCGGGTCTCCGAGGTCCATCAGTAGGTTTGGAGTAGGTGCGGTTGGTTCCAGATGAGGGTGCGGTCGAGGAGTTCGTGGCGGCAGCTGTGGATCCAGCGTTCCATGATCGCGTTCATGCGCGGTATCCGGACACAGGTGAGGCCGACCTGGATACCGGCGTCGGCGAGGACGGCGTCGAACAGGGCGGGGAACTTTCCATCCCGGTCGCGGATCAGGAACCGCGCGGAACTACCCGCCTCTTCAAGATCCATGACGAGGTTCCTGGCGGCTTGGGTGACCCAGGAGGCGGTGGGGTGCGCGGTGGCGTCGAGGACGCGGATGCGGCGGCTGGCGTGCTCTATCACCGCGAGCACGTAAAGGCGGGTGCCGCTCAGGGTGGTGGTCTCGAAGAAGTCGCAGGCCGGGATCGGGTCGGCTTGGGAGCGGAGGAAGGCCGACCAGGGCGTGGAGACGCGTTCTGGTGCCGGGTCGACCCCGGCGTCCTGGAGGATCTGCCAGACGGTGGAGGCGGCGACTGTGATGCCGAGTACGAGGAGTTCGCCGTGGATGCGGCGGTAGCCCCGGGTGGGATTCTCGCGCGTTAGGCGTAGTACCAAGAGTCGGATCGAGCGGATGGTCCGTGGTCGGCCGGGCCGCTTGGGGCGGGATCTGGCTGCGTGGCGGCGGGCGGGGAGGTCGCGGTGCCACCGCAGGACTGTCTCCGGGCGTACCAGTAGCCGGAGTCGACGAAGCGCTTGCGCCGGGAGTCGGTGCAGCAGTGCCGCGAGGAAGGCCCGGTCGGCGGGGGAGAACCGTGGTCGGGTGTCTCCGAGTTGGCGTTGTAGGACCATGATCTGGTGGCGCAGCGCCAGGATCTCCGTGTCCTTGTCCCGGTCGCTCAGGGGCAGCAGGCGCAGCAACGCGAACGTGTTGGTCACGCCGAGGTAGGCCAGTCGGAGCAGCACAGCCGATCATCATGCCGTGCTGGCCGACACCACGGCGGATGGCAACCGTGACCCTGAGCCCCTCGATGCCCTGGGTGCCGCGCGTCCTCTACCTGCATGGATGAGGTTATCGGCAGGCACAACGCCGGCCGCCACGCGTTGACGAAGTCGGGAAACCGGAACCGGGTGGATCGAGTCAGCACCGCCGGTCCCGCGGCCCGCACCTCACGCATCTGCAGCAAGAACCACAACGTTGGAAACAGTTCTGCGAAACCTCGGCTGACACGGTCGGTCTCGAACGCGATGAGCATTGCCATAGCGGGCGTCCACCGCCTGCACTTCAAGTCCTCGGCGCTAACACCGAACCGGTCGAGATCCTCCAACGGCAGGTACAGGCGCCCGTCGTCCAGATCTTCGGCAAGATCACAGAGGATGTCCGCGAACTGTGGATCCTCGACGATGCCGTGCTTCTCGGCGGGGATGGCTCGGCGAAGGTCCGAGTCGTGCCACTGATCGCGATGGTCGCCGAGCGCAGCGGGGTGCGGCTGCTCGATGACGTTGCGGATCGCCGTTCGAGTCGGCAACCGAGACCTCGCCACCAACGCCGGTGGCCCCTTGCAAGGATGGTGGCCATGGCGAGCTTCCACAAGCGGTACGTGTCCGGTGATCCCGACGACGTATGGCGCGATCTGCGCGGTCTTGGCCTACGGGTCTTCGACGCCCCGTACCGCGAGGACGCCGAGGCGGTGGCGCGCGAGTTCGCCGACCGTGCCCGCAGGAACGTCGAGACGCTCGTTGAGCGGCTGCAGGCGCGGGGCTTCCGTGCGCGGGAGAACGACGACGAGGGGACGCCGTGTCGCGCCCACGTTCCCCCGTCGCCGGGCGCGTCCGCGCTGGCCGACTGGCTGGAGGTGACGTTCGCGCCGTTCCCGATGACGATCAGCGCGTGGATCCGACAGGTGGGCGACGTGTGGCTCGTCGGGGATCTGCCCGAGTGGCCGACCAGCGTGCTCGCGGACCCGTTGGTGGTGCGGCTCGAGTGGGCCGAGCGGGGCGGCTCGCGCTCCTACTACGAGGCCGAGTACGCCGCGTACCTCAAGGACACCGCACGCCGGGACGCCGGCATCCCGTTCCAGCTCGACTACGCGCCCGACGAGCTCCACAAGGCGAACATCAGCGGCGACGCCCCCTACGGCATCGACCTGCCCGCCCCCGGAATCGACGGGAAGGTGGGGCCCGCGATCTGGTTCGTCGACGATCTCAACGCTGCGTTCGCGGCCGGCGGCTTTCCCGGTGCACTGTGGGACGAGGGCTACCAGGAGCCGCCCGCCGGATTGCGTGAGTCGCTCGCCGCGGGGCTGCTGCGACTCTGAGGCCGCCGGACGGCTGACCGGTCAGACCCAGCCGACTCATTCGGTCAGTGCGTGAAACAGCCCCACCTGCAGCATCACCGCAGGTGCACGCGACGGGGGCCTCACGGCGCGGCATGAGCCAACTCAGGCCACACATCACCTGACGATCGCCCGTGCAGGGCGCGCTCAGGTTCGCCCAACTCGGCTGCTACTGGCCTTCGTCAGCCTCGTCACGCTCGCGCTCGACGGCGCCGCCCCGATCGTCAACGGCCAACTCGGCAAGCACAGCGATCCCGAACCGAGCGCCCCGATCCCAGGCCTCCGACAGCACCACTGGCACGTTCGGCAGCGCGTCCGGCACGAGCCCGCGCCAGACCGTGTAGCCCGCGTAGTCGGATCGGGGTAGTCCGGGAACTCGTAGGCCGCCACCCCGCCCGCTCCAGCGCACGCGCCGCCGTCAACCCGCCGATCCCGGCGCCGACCACCACTGCGGTCAGGCCCATGACTTCGCTGCGGGCGTTGACCGAGGCCGCCGGTACCAACATCGCGTCGGTGAGCTACCACTTCCGGTCGAAGGAAGGGCTGTTGCGCGGTGGTCGACGAGACCATGCGCGCCGTCAACGACGATCGCCGTACCCGGCTGGACCAGCTGCCCGACACCGAGCGTCGCGGGCGTCGACACGGTGGAGCTGTACCTGGTGGTGTTCAACTCCCACGACGGCAGCGCCGCGTTCCGGGTCAGCCTGGTGCCGTTCCGGGTGGCGTGCGCCAACCAGCTCCCGATGGTGATCCGCGACCAGGTCGCGTCGGTGGCCATCCGCCACACCCGCAACGCCACGATCAACGTCGCCGAGATCAGGTCGAAGCTACGGCTGATGTACGGCTACGCCGAGGCCTTCGAACAACAGGCCCAGCGGAAGATCGAGGCCGAGCTGTCCACCGACGAAATCCGCGAGTTCGTCGAGACCGTGTGGCCGGTCAACGACGCCACCGCCCCGCCCCGCACCCGGTTGAACGCCGACCGTCGCCGCCACCAGCTGATGCGGCTGTGGACCGACGCCGGCACCCAGCACAACATCCGCGGCACCCGCTGGGCCGGGTTGCAGGCCATCACCGAGTACCTGGACCACTACGAGCCCTCCCGCGACGCCCATCCCGTACATCTGCTCCTACGGGATGGGCGCGGAATCCACCGCCGGCATCCACCGCATGCTCACCGACCCGAGCGCACTGCAGGATGCCCAGGGCGGCCGCTGTCGTGTCCTGGGCCTGGATGGCGAAGACCCGCCGGACCACCGCCTCCGCTGTGGCCTCCTGACCCCGCCCGCCAGAGCTTGTGCGCTTGCTCGCGACATGCGTACGCGTTCCTGGTCAAGCATGGCTGTGCAGGCTCGGCAGCTCAGGAGACGGCCGCGTCGAGAACGTCGGCGAGTTCGGCAGGGGCCGAGAGCATCGGCCAGTGTCCCGTGGGCATGTCGAAGCGCCGCCACGGCGGCTCGTTCAGGTAGGTCAGCATCGGAATCCCGGCGTCGAGCAGGCCCTTGAAGTCGTGGCAGGCGATCACGACACGGTCCACTCCGGGTCCAGGGGCGACAGCCTCGGCGAGGCGCTGGGTGTAGGTGCCGAACGGCTGAGGCGTGGCATGCGCGAGCAGTCGTTCCCGCTGGGCCTCGTCGAGCCCGTCGAGGCTGCTGGACACGCCGAGAACGTCGATCGGCGGCATCGCGAGCCGCCAGCCGTCCCCGAATGCGGTGACCTGCTCACGCAACTGGTCGGCGACTTGCGGCGGCATGAGGTCGAGCATGCACATCCCCTCCGCGAACGGGGCGCTGTCCACGTAGATCACGCGCCCGAGCCGGTCACCGAGACGTCCCGCGGCCACGGTGACCGGAGCGGCCGCGTAACTGTGTGCCACCAACGTGACGCCGCGCAGAGCCCGCCCCTCGACAAGATCGGTGATGTCGCGAACGTGGGTTTCCAGATCCGTCTGGGGACCGCCCAGCGCGGCGCGCTCGGCCAGGCCGGTCAGCGTCACCGCTATCGCGGTGTGGCCGCGCTCCTGCAGAGCGCGAGCGGTCTCGTCCCACGCCCACGCCCCGAGCCAGGCGCCTGGAACCAGTACGAACGTAGCCATGCGATCTCCCCGAATTTTGGTGTCTGCCGGGAGCGTAGACTCGATACAGGACAGAATCGGCCCTGATATGTGGGGTGACCCGTGTCGCATCCCCTCACCCGCGTCTTGACGCTGCTGGAGCTGCTCCAGTCCCACCCCACGCTCACCGGAGCCGAATTGGCCAACCGCCTCGGCACCGATGTCCGCACCGTGCGCCGATACACCGCTCACTTGCGCGACCTCGGTGTGCCGGTGGAGGCGGAACGCGGCCGCTATGGCGGCTATCGACTGGCCCGCGGCTACCGAATGCCACCGCTGGTCCTCACCAACGACGAGGCACTCGCCGTTGTCCTGGGCCTGGTCGCCGCAGAACGTGTCGGGATGGGCACCACGCTGGCCACCGCGGGCGCTCTGGCGAAGATCGAGCGGGTGCTGCCGCAAGCGCTGCGCGAACCGCTCGCCGCCATCCGCGAGTCCCTCGCCTTCACAACCAACACTGTGATCGGGCAGGCACCAGGCACCGGTATCCTGCTCGCCCTGGCCCAAGCCACCCTCAGCCGCACGACGGTCAACATCGGCTACCAGTCGTGGCGCCGGCAGAGCACCGAACGCGACGTCGACCCCTACGGCGTGGTCTTCCACAACGGCCGGTGGTACCTCGTCGGCCACGACCACCTCCGAGACACCCTGCGAACCTTCCGCGTCGACCGCATCGAATCCGCCACCCCCAAAGCCCACGACTTCACCGTCCCTGAGGACTTCGACGCCGTCGCCCACCTGACCGCGGCCCTGGCGCAGGTCCCTTACCGCTGGCAAGTCGAGGTGACGATCCATGGACCCATCGACGAGATCGCCCGCCGACTGCCCCGCTCGATGGCAACTCTCACCGTCGACACCACGGGCGTCCTCATGCGCGCACGGGCCGAACGCCTCGACGGCATGGCTCACCTCCTCGCCTCCCTGCAATGGCCCTTCACCATCCACCACCCCGCCGAGCTGAGGCATGCCCTCAGGGCATTGGCTGAACAGCTCGCAGCAGCCGCAGAACGAGAACCGGCAGAACGAAGCCCGCGACCCGAGGCGCCTGCCGGCCTTGCCAAAGACCCGGACCGCCAAGGCGCCAAACGCTGACTCCTTCAGCATCTGCACCACACCGACCAGGGGTGTGTCGGGCTTGCACAGTGCAGAAGAGCAGCCTCCGCCGCCACACCCCGCTGATTGATCCGTTGTCCAGAACTACCGATGTCATCGGCGCGGTGCTGCGAACGTCCACCCATTCACACAATCATGCGCACGGCGGTCGATCCGCAATTTTCGGGCAACGGACCGCTGCCTGCGTCGTCACCGTCCGCCCTACGCAGCGGAAGCGCCACCCGTACCCGGTTTCGCGCCGCACAATCAGGGCATCCACAGCTTCTCTGTTGGGCGAATGAATGACAGCTCCCGCGCGAAGCCGAACCTGTCGCTCAGGGGCAGCAGGCGCAGCAGCGCGAAGGCGTTGGTCGCGCCGCGGTAGGCCAGACGGAGCGGCAACAGCCGGTCGTCATGCCGTGCTGGTCGATGCCACGGCGGATGACAGCCGTGCTGCGAGCGCTTCGAGCTCCTGGGCTTAGCGCGCCCTCTACCTGCGTGGATGGAGTTATCGGCAGCCACACCGTCGTAACGTGGCTGCTGGCCTGCGGTGCCCGTCCGCGACCACCCGGCACAAGACGGAAGCACCGAGCATGATCAGGGGCCGACAGGTGTTCCTCGGTCGGGACGTGGGCACGGGCGAGCGAGACACGACGAGCAGTGACAGAACAAGCTCTGGCCGCTGGACCAGCGTCCGTGACCCTTGCCCAATGCGGAGAGACCTCAACCCCGCTTGGTTGTGGCGACCGACGTTCGCGCAGCCACCCCAGCAGGCACATCGCCCTCGCGGTCCCGGAGACCGCAGCACGACAGTCGACTGCCACGCGCAGGACCTAAGGGCGGTGGCAACCTACAGCCCACCAAGGTTCACCCATTTGGGTGTTAACGGTTCGGCCTTTTGCACAATTTATTCCAAGAGTGCCCCAGTGGAACGGGATGGTCCGATGGGTGCCAGGTATCAGTACGGCGGCAATCTTCCGATGACGAGCACCGCCTCCGTACTCGACTGCGATCGCAGTCGCGATCCTCGGCAACTGTTGCCCCCTTCAGCTGGCAAGCATCGTGTCGCCAGATTAAAAGCCACCTTAAGCAAGCGGGCGGCAAAGCCGAAGGGGAAGCTGTTGTGAAACTTTACAAGATTGCCCGACTGGCGATCGCGACAGTGATGTCAATGACAATGGCGTCGCTGTTCCTGGCGACGTCCGCGCAGGCAACTACAGGCCCAGGCTGGAACAATCTTTGGGTGCGGGCGGCGTGCGTCAGCCGGTACCCCGCTCCGGCTGACTTTGTCGAGAAATTCTATGTATGGGTTCCCAACAGTCCTCAAGGCGACAAGTTGTTCATTCCGTCACAAGGCGGGCTCGGCACTTACACCGAGTATTTCCATTACCACAATGTCTACAAGAAAACTTGGGGGAGCACCTACCTCAACTACAAGGTCTACTGCCGGACAACCAATTCGATTCGAACCGGGCAAATCCTCTGGGGCGGCGGCCTTGGCGGCACTCATTGGGTTTCCATTGCCGCTTGAGCGGCGATCCCGCGCCTCCGAGCGGCAGCAACGAGTCAGCCCACATGATTGCAGCTAGGTACCTGATCACAAGTGGCTGTTTGTGAACTACCTCTGTGGGGCGAGCTGGCGGGTGGCGGTGCGGATCATGGCCCAGCGGACCATGGCTTCGCGGTAGACCGACCGCCACCGCCCATATCGCTCGGGCAGATCCCGCCACGGGACATCCGTGCGCAGCTTCCACAGGTTCCGGTGAACCGCGAGCCGCGCACCGCCGGCCGCCGGTCACGTCGGCCGGTGCGCCCCACGATCGGCTTCCTGCCGCCAGGGCGAGCGTGTGGTGTGCGGTTGGGCGAACGTGGATTGGTCGTGCTCGCGTGTCCGGGGCGCCCGTCGTGGGCGGGATTGGTCGTGGAGGGTGCGTAGGTAGTGGGGCACGTCGATGTGGAGGGGGGCGGCGGGGGCGGTGCCGTGGAGGTGGGCGGTGTGGGTCAGGTGGGCGTCGATCTCGGTGGTCATCGTCGGGGGGTCCGGTGTCGTGATCGCGCCGCGGATCACGTCGGCGATCCACCGCGCTTGCGCCTCGAAGACCGGGGTCAGCGCGCCGAGCGGGTGGACGATCCCGCGCACGAGACCGGCGAAGTAGAGGCCCGGGCGGTGTGGCGGGATGATCCGGAGGTACAGCGCGATCCGCCCGTCGGCCCGGCACAGCACCTCGCGGGGCACCAGGGTCGTGTCCGGGCGGTAGCCGGTGCAGTGGACGACGGCGTCGAACGCACGGCTGGTCCCGTCCGCGAAGTGCACGGTCGCCTGGTCCACGCCGCGGACCGCCGGGGCGACGGTGATGGCGCCCCGGGCGATGTGCTCCAGCAGGTCGTCGGAGACGACCAGGGGCTCGGACAGCACCCGCCGCGCCGGTTCGGGCAGGCCGTACGCGGTCAGCGGGCCGCGTCGGGCGTGCAGGACGGCCTCCACGAGCAGGCGCCGCGCCCCGAACGGCAGGACGGTCCACCACCACCGGCGGCGCAGTTCGTCCCAGGGCACCCCCAGCAGCCTGCGCGGGACCACGTGTGCGCCGCGTCGCGCCGACAGGACGGTGCTCGACGCCACGCGGGACACGTCGGACGCGATGTCGCAGGCGGAGTTGCCCAGTCCCTGCACGAGCACGCGACGGCCCCGGTAGGCGTCCGCGCCGTGGTAGTCCAGGGTGTGGACGACCGGTCCGGGGAAGGAGTCGATGCCGGGGATCGGCGGCTCCGGCAGCCGGGGTGTCCAGTGGTGGCCCGCGGCGACCACCACGTGCGCGAAGCGCCGGACCCGGGTCGCGCCCCGGTGGTCGCGGGTGGTGACGTCCCAGGCGCCCGACTCGTGGGGGCGGACGTGCTCGACGGCGGTGCGCAGCTCGACCCGGTCGCGGAAGGCATGGGCGCAGGCGTCGAGGTAGGCGGCGACCTGGTCGTGGCGCGGGTGCGTCGGGTAGGCGTCGGGCATCGCGGCCCAGCTGAACGCCGTGGGTCCTTTGGAGGTGTTCAGGCGCAGCGACGGGTAGGCCGGGCCGGCGGAACCGCCCGAGTAGCTCCAGAGGCCGCCGATGCCCGTCCCGCGGTCCAGGCAGGCGAAGGGGACGCCCCGAACGTCGAGCTCCCGGGCGACGGCGAGCCCGGCGAAACCCGCGCCGACCACGCACACCCCGGCGTCCCGGCCGCCGGTCATCGCGGTTGCGGCACGACCATGTCGAGCGTGGGCGCGTGGCCGTTGTGCCGCCGTTCGGTCGGGGCGTGGCGCAGTGCGGCGAACTTCTCGCCGATGGGCCGGATCACCCGTTGTTCCACCTGGTAGTAGTTCGTGAGGGTGGCCAGCGGCACGCGGCGCAGGAACCAGTGGCCGGTGAGGTTGCAGCCGATGGCGAGGTGGCTGTGGAAGTTGCCGGTGAGCCAGCCGCCGACCTCGGCTTCGAAGGTGCGTTCCAACCGGAAGAAGTTGAACAGGCTCTGGGCGGTGGCGTGGACGGTCTCGGTGTCGTCGTCCGGGTGCGGCTCGGCGACGCCGAACCAGCACTCGGGCTGTGCGGCGTCCTCGACGTAGGCGTCGTTGAACCCGAGCCACGGCCAGACGAAGGCGATCAACCTCGTCCGGGCGGTGAGCAGGTCGTCGGGCGCCTGCCCGTCGGGCACGTGGTCGGCGTCGACGTAGGACCGCCCGAGCCAGGTCGGGGTCCACAGGTAGTAGGGATAGGCGCTGTCGTCGGAGAGCAGGTAGCTGTTGGCGTTGGAGAACAGCTCGTTGCCCCCGACCGGGCGCAGCCGCACGCCGTACTCCGGCAGGGCGAAGCGGACCGAGAGGACCTCGAAGAAGACGCGGATGTCCCGGTAGTACTCGGTGAGCCGGTGGTAACCGGCGGCGGCTTCGGCGAGCACGGCTTCACGGAAGATCACGTCGCCTCGCTTCCGGCGCACCCGCCGATCGCGCTCGTCCGGCCGGTATCGCCTCGTCACACCGCTTGATCACTGCACGTGACGAGCACTGTACAGGAAGTCACAGATGCCCACATGGCGTAGAGTGACGACCCTGATGCGGAGCGTGCATGAAGGCGATGTGCTCGACGCAGCGGTGGTGGGAGCCGGTGCGGCGGGCTGCTACTGCGCGTACCGGCTCGCGGGCGCGGGCAGGTCGATCGCCCTCTACGAGCGCTCCGACCGGATCGGCGGCCGGCTGTGGTCGGCCCCGATGCGGCACGCCCCCGACCTCGTGGCCGACCTCGGCGCGATGCGGGTGCACCGCGGGCTGAGGCCGGTGCTCGGACTGCTCCACGCGCTGGGCCTGGACCGCGACCTGGTCCCGTTCACGTTCTCCCGCCCGGAGAACCTGGTGCAGCGGCACGGTGTGGTCACCCGCGAGCGGGAGATCCGCCCCGCTCCCGACGACCTGGTGGGGCAGGCCGCCGAACGCCTGGTCCCCGGGTTCGCCGACCTCCGCCGCCGCCTGCACGAGGCTCGCGGCGACCGTGCCCGGACGGACCTGCTGGAGACCTTCCGCCGCCGGCGGGACCGGGTCCGGCTCGCGGACCGGTCGCTGGGCGGGCTGACCTGGCCCCAGGCCCTCGACTTCGCGCTGGGCACGGACGCGGTCGCGTTCCTCCACGACGTCGGCGGGTACGACCTCCGCCACAGCGGCGAGAGCGCCGCCGCCCGGCTCGACCTGCTCCTGCGCACCCCGCCCGACGCCGAGTACCTCACCCTGCGGCACGGGATGCAGAGCGTGACCGACGCCCTGCACGCCGGGTTCACCGTCGCCGGCGGCCACACGCGCACCGGCAGCAGGCTGCTGCGCCTGGACCGGGAGCCCGGCCACTACCGCTTGACCTTCGCCGGGCTCCCGCCCGCCCGCGCCCGCGCGGTGGTGCTCGCGCTCCCCCCGGAGGCCCTGCGCGACCTCGACCCGGACGGGCTGCCGGTCGCCCGTCGGCTGCGCCGCGCGCTGGACGCGGTCGAGGCCGTGCCCGCCTTCAAGCTCTTCCTGCTCTACCCACGACCGTGGTGGCGACGCCTGGGCACGACCGGGGGCCGCAGCACCACCGACACCGCGCTGCGGCAACTCTGGTACGGCGGCACCTGCCCGTCCTCCGCCGCGAACGGCCCGGCACTGGTCCTGGCCGCCTACCCCAGCGGCCGGTGCACGCGCGCCTGGACGCCCTACCGGGACAGCCGGCCGCACCACACCGCCCGACCCGCGCCGAGCCCCGGCGCGGCGATGGTGGACCACGCGCACGCCCTGCTGGCCCGGATGCACGGCCTGCCCGATCTCGACCGCCCCCTGGACGCCTGCTGGGCCGACTGGAGCGCCGCCTGGCACGTGTGGCGGCCGGGACACGACGCCCGCGACCACGCACCCCTCGCCCGCCACCCCGTCGCCGGCGAACGGGTGCACGTCGTCAGCGACTGCTGGACCCCGGACCCGGGGTCGCTCGAAGGCACGCTCACCTCGGCCGAAGACGTCCTGCGCACGTGCTTCGGCCTGCCCGTCCCCCCGTGGTGGCGCCCGTGACCACCACGTCGACCGCGCGGAGGACACCGTGGGAACCCCGACCCAGCCCGATCTCGTCGACCTGGCCGCCCGGGTCGCCGCCGTCCCCGCGCTCGCCGAGCGGCTCGGTGGCGACCCGGCGCGCTGGGAGGTGCGGGAGATCGGCGACGGCAACGTCAACTTCGTGTTCTCCGTGCACGGCCCCGACGGCGCGGTCTGCGTGAAGCAGGCGCCGCCGTACGTGCGCGTCGCCGGATCGTCCTGGCCCCTGTCCCCGCACCGCGCCCACTACGAGCACCGCGCGCTGCAAGAACACCGCCGCCACGCCCCCGACCACGTGCCCGAACCCCTGCACCACGACCCGGGAACCCACCTGCAGGCCATCGAGTACCTCGACGGGCACGTCGTGCTCCGCCAAGCGCTCATCACCGGCCCGCCACCCGACCGCCTCGGCCACCACCTCGGCGACTACCTCGCCCGGACCCTCTTCCACACCAGCGACCTCGCGCTCCCCGCGCACCGCAAACGAGCGCTGGTCGCCGAGTTCGAGGGCAACACCGAGATGTGCGCGATCATGGAGCAGATGGTCTTCACCGAGATCTACCACCCGTTCCACCGCAACCGGTGGACCAGCCCCCACCTCGACGCCGACGTCCGGCACCTGCGCGCCGACACCGCCGTGCTCATCGCGGTCGCCCGCCTCAAGGACCGCTACCTGACCAGCAGGCAGGCACTGCTGCACGGCGACCTGCACACCGGCTCGATCATGGTCTCCGACCACGCCACCCACGTCATCGACCAGGAATTCGCCTGCTTCGGCCCGATCGGGTTCGACATCGGCAACCTGCTCGCCCACCTGCTCATCAACTACTTCGCCACCACCCCGCCGACCGGGGGTGCGGAAACCCCCGCCCAGACCCGGGTCCTGGAGACCGTCGAGACGGTGTGGACCGCGTTCGCCACCCGCTTCGCCGACCTCTGGCGCACCACACCGACCGGCGACTCCTACCCCGCCGCGCTCTTCCCCGCCGGCACGGACACCTTGCACGCGGAACGCCTCCGCTACCTGGACGAGGTCTTCCGCGACACCACCGGCTTCTGCGCCGCGGAGGTCGTGCGGCGCGTCGTCGGCTTCGCCCGCCCCGCCGACTTCACCACCATCGAGGACGCCGACCACCGAGCCACGTGCGAGCGCGCCGCACTGCGCCTGGCCCGCACCCTGCTGCTCGACGACCACCACGACATCCACGACGTCACCGAGGCCGCCCGCCGGTCCCGACACCACGCCGGCCACCTCAGTTCGACACCACCCGCGGGCTGACCCCCAGACGGCCGGCCAAGCCGCGCACACCCATCCCTTCCGGCGAACACCGCGCCCAGGTCCAACGCCCACCGTGGCACCTCCACCACGTCGGCGTAACTGTCCGACCGAACGCGAGGAGATCAACTCCATCATCATCGACTGAGCCGACACTGTCGGTGGGGGCTGATTGACTGGCCGAGTGTTCGAAACCCCCGACGAGCTCCACAGCCTCCAAGTCCTGCTCGACACGTCGCTGGCCGGCTCCAGCAGCCACCTCAAATCGATCATCCGGCCAGGTGAGAGCACCTTGAACGCCGAGCAGGTCGTCCGGGTCTGCCAAGGCATGTGCACCCTGGCCATCGCCACGGTCACCCGGCGCGGTGAGCCGCGCATCAGCGGCGCCGACGGGCACTTCCTGCACGGCCGGTGGATCGTCGGCACCCACCGCCAGGCCGCCAAAGCCCGTCACCTCGCGGCACGGCCCGGCATCAGCGCGACCTTCATGCGCGGCGAGCAGCTCGGCATCTTCACGCACGGACACGCCGTTCCGCTCAACCCCGAGGGGGCGAGCAGCGACCCGACCTGGCCGGCGATCCGCGACTACCTCGTCAACCACTACGACGGCGACAGCGACGACCCGTTCTGGGACGAGAGCATCTATTACCGCATCGAACCCGGCTGGATGGTCGCCTACAGCAACGACCCCGTCGGGCTGCTCGACCGACAACCGCCGGTCTGAAGGAAGCTCGCGCGGGTCGAAGCCTTCGCTCGCTTGCTCGTGCCAGGCGGCGAGGAGGGCTGGGAGGTCTTCGACTGCGCAGGCCTGCCAGCGCGCCGGTTCACCGGCCCCCGGCCGCGGGGGTGATCATGTTCGAGCAGGACACGGTGGCGTGTTCGCCCTTGGCCGTGTTGTTGGCGACGAGGTGGCCGTTGACGGTGATGGTGCACGAGATCGACTTGCCCTCGCCGTTGGTCGCCATCACCTGGGCCACGCCCAGCCCCGGCCCGGCGGGCAGGACGACTTCCCGGCGCCACGGCAGGTCGACGGTCTCGGCCAGCTCGGTGGTGTTCACGCCCTCGGTGGCGAACCTGATCGCGGGCGCCTTGCCGCCGGGGCCGGTGACCTCGTAGACGACCGTGTGCGTGGTCGGGGCCGGGTCGGGCTCCCGGGTGGTGATCATCCACGCGGCCGTGCCGGCGGCGGCCAGGGCCACGATGGCGGTGATCGAACGGGTTCGTCGGCCGGCCGGTTTCCGCCCGGGACGGCGGTCGGGGCGCGTGCCGGTGGCGGAGGTCATGGTTCCTCACTTTCTCCCGCCGCCCGGACGGGTTCGCGCAATCGCGGCGAGTGCGCGGTCATGGTCGCACCGCTGCGTTGTGTTGACCAATGCTCCAGTAGGGTGTGATTTCGTTTTCCCGATGCCCGGCGGGTGTCGGTTGTCAAATCTGGAAGGCAAATACCCGTCACTTTGGTGGGCGCTTCGAGGGTCGCGGTCGCGTGCTGTGACCTGCGCATATGTTGGATACTGGCCTCTGGGAGCGCTGTCGGGCATTCTGTGGCACAAACGGTTCTGTTAGCTGTTGGTCACATCATTGAGAGGCGTCGGGTGCGACCCAGTTGACCGACCGTTAACGCATGGGTAATCGCTCGGACATTGGTCGCGGATGTATTGAGGTGCCTTCCGGATGACGGTTCACCGGTCATGCGTGAGGGTTTTCCGATGTGACGAAATAGGTCTCAGAAGGGGAAACAATGCGCTCTCCGCACGTACCACGCATGTTCTCTTCGGGAGGGAGACGCCGTCGCTGGTCACGGGCCACCGCGCTGGGCTCGGCGCTGCTGCTCTCCCTGGCGGCCGTCGGGTTGTCCGCGCCGACGGCCACCGCGGCCACGTTCACGGTGTCGATGCAGAACCTCCAGTACAACCCGCCGACCCTCAACGTCCAGGTCGGTGACACCGTCAGGTGGACCAACAACGAGACCAACGGCGTCACGCACAGCGTCACCGGCGGCCCGCTGTCCGCGGACGTGAACCCCGGGGAGTCCTACTCGTTCACCTTCACCTCCGCCGGCACCGTCAACTACCGCTGCCGCTTCCACCCGGACATGCTCGGCAGCGTGGTGGTCGGCGGCACCAGCCCGACCACCACCACGACACCCACGACCACCACCACCACGGCACCCACGACCACGACCACCACCAGCCCCCAAGCGCCCGCCCCCACGACGACCACCGGCTCCGGCGGCCTCCCGATCGGTGGCGGCCCGGTCCCGGTGTCGTTCCACATCACCGACAACCAGGGCTCCTGGTACGACACGAACCTCAACCTGTTCGGCACGCGGTCCCTGGCCGTGGCCGAGCTGCCGCGGGTCAAGCCCGGCGGGCTCATCCCCGGCGTGCCGCTCAACGGCCTGCCGCTGCTGGGCAACGGCGCGCTGCTCGGCTCGGCCGCGAGCGACCTGCTCAACGGTGACCTGGCGAGCCTGACCCAGTTGCAGTTCAACAACGGGTCACCGCTGATCGGAAGCCTCGGCGTCGACCCGGCGCAGCTGCTCGGGCTGGACAACCTGCGCAACGCGATCGGCAAGGTGCTCTCCCCGCTGGACTGGCGGTCGATCAAGGCGAACTCGCTGATCACCCAGCTCGCCCAGCAGATGGCGGCCCGGCCGGCCAACGCCAAGACCGGCCTGCTGGACCTGCCGGTCGGCGTCGACCTCATGAAGGTGCTGGCCGACATCCAGGCCTACGTGTCCAGCACGACGATCAGCCTGCCCGTGACGGTGAACTTCGACATCTCGGCGCCCGCCGCCGAGTCGGCGCACACCATCACGAACCTGATCTGGCCGGAGGCCGCGGCGGGCTTCCCGTTCGACCAGCCGGGCGCCTTCGTCGGCAGCACGACCGCGCAGCTGACCGAACCGGGCCTCTACGCGTTCGTCTGCAAGATCCACCCGTACATGCTGGGCGCGGTCGTGGTGGACGACCCGCTCACCCCGGGCCTCGACTTCGGCAAGAAGCTCAAGGTCAACAGCCGCGCGCTGAACGTCCCCTCCGACGCGGACATCATCGCCCAGCTGGTGCTGAAGTTCTTCAACATCACCTCGCCGGGCAACTGGCAGACCTTCAGCAACACCGAACAGCGGACCTGGAACCCGACGTTCCCGCCCGCGCCGATCCTGATGTACGACTCGAACGGCTCGCCGCAGCTCGTCCCGATCCTGGACGCCTACTTCAAGAACAAGTTCGACACGCCCAAGACCCTGCCGGCGCTGAACCAGCGGCCGGGCACCCCCGGCGTGGGCGAGGTCTGGATCGACACCCAGATGGAGAAGACCGCGGGCAAGACCAAGTCCGGCACCGCGACCAAGGTCGACGTCACGTCGTGGACGGTGGACCGCAAGGTGGCGCTGCCCGAGATCAACATGAACAACCCGCACAACATGTGGACAGACAAGGACGAGCGGTACATCTACCAAACCGAGTGGTTCGGCAACAAGCTCGACGTCTTCGAACGGGCGACCGGCCGGTTCGTCCGGCAGATCGAAGTGGGACCCGACCCCTCGCACGTGATGACCAGGACCGACACCGATCAGCTCCACGTCGCCCTCAACGGCGGCGCGTCGGTGGTGGAACTGTCGCCGGGCGGCACGAAGATCGACCGCCGCATCCCGGTCCAGGGCGTGGGGGAGAAGGTCGCGAACCCGCACGCGCACTGGATGACCGGCGACGGCAAGACCATGGTCACGCCGAACGTCAACAGCTACGACTCGACCATCGTGGACATCCCCACGGGCAACATCCGGAAGGAGGCCACCGGCGAACTGCCGATCGCCACGGGCATCACCCCCGACGGCGCGAAGGCCTACGAGGCGAACTTCATGGGCGGCACGGTCTCGTGCATCTCGCTCAAGGAGGACGCCTGCAAGGACGGCGGCGCCACGGTGCACAGCAAGCAGATCGACCTGTGGCGCAACTACGACCCGGTGGCCGGTGAGCGCGGCCCGTTCGGCGGCCTGCCGATCCAGTTGCCGGTGACCCCGGACGGCAACGCGGTGCTCGTGGCGAACACGTTGACGTCGAACATCACCGTCATCGACCCGAAGACCGACGAGATCGTGAAGTGGTTGCCGTGCGACTCCGGTTGCCACGGCATCAACTACGGCGCCAAGCGGGGTGGCGGTTACTACGCCTACATCTCCAGCAAGTTCGCCAACACGCTCATCGTGGTCGACACCGACCCCAACGGCGACGGCAGCCCTTCCGACGCCGCCGTGGTCGGGAAGATGGTGCTCGACTCGACGTCCACGACCGCGACGGACGACCAGGTCGTGGACTACATGGGCATGGGCGGCATGGGCGTGCTCGCCGTGCCGCTGGTCTACAACGGCTGGGTGCAGAAGGTGCCCAGCAACCCGGTGAACGACCAGCTGACCTGCCGTCAGCGGCACCCGATCACCTACTCCACTGATTGCTGACACCACCCACCACGCGGCCGGGAAGCCACCTAAAGGGTGGTTTCCCGGCCCGTGGGCGCCCTGCGAAAGGCGGCCCATGTCCACCGAGTCGGCAAGCGAAGACATGTTCACGGCAGGCCCGTCCCGCACTCCCGTGAGACGCGTGGTCCTGCCCGTCCTGCTGGCGTTCCTGCTCACCACGACCGCGGTCGCGGTGAGCGTGACGACGTTCGGCTCCACCCCGGCGCCCGTCGCGGACCCCGTGCCGCCGGCCGCGGCGGGGGAGGACCTCGGCGACGGGACGCGGCTCGCGCCGTACGAGGTCGTCGACGGCGTCAAGGTGTTCCGCCTGCGGGCGGCGCCGATCAACTGGGAGGTCTCGCCCGGCAACGTCCGGCAAGCGTTCGCCTACAACGGGATCGTGCCCGGACCGGTGATCCGGATCAACGAGGGCGACACCGTGCGCTTCATCCTGCAGAACGACCTGCCGGAGGCCACCGCGCTGCACTGGCACGGCATGGACCTGCCCAACGACCAGGACGGCGTGCCCAACCTGACCCAGCCGGAGATCGAGCCGGGGCAGAGCTTCACCTACCAGTGGAAGGCCATCAGCACCGGAACCCATTGGTACCACTCGCACATGCACGGCGACCAGGAAGGTCGCGGGCTCTACGGCTCGCTGGAGGTGGTGCCCAGGTTCGGCGACATCGCCGCGGACCGCGACTACCGGCTGATCATCGGCGACGGCCCGCTGGGATTCGTGTTCAACGGCAAGAGCTTCCCCGCCACCGCGCCGCTGCGGGCCCGGGTGGGCGAGCGGGTGCGCATCCGGCTGATCGGGTCCGGCCCGGAGATGATCCACCCGATCCACCTGCACGGCGGCTACTTCGAGGTGGTGGCGCAGGACGGGAGGCGGTTGCCGGCACCCCAGCAGATGGACACCGTGCTGGTCGGCGTCGGGCAGACCTACGACCTGATCTGGACACCGACCAGGGTCGGCAAGTGGATGATCCACTGCCACATCTTCTCCCATGCCGAGACCCACACGGGCATGGCCGGGCTGGTGTCGATCTTCAACGTCGACCCGCCGGCGATCGGCCTGCCGCTGCCCCTGCCGATCGGCGGCTGACACCCGAACCCCCAACCGGGAGGAAACCATGTCCTGGCACAACTCCACGCGGCTCATCACGTTCGCCCTGGCGCTGGGGGTCGTCGCGTCCGCGACCGTCCTCTTCGGACCGACCGCGTCGGCGCACGTCACCGTCTCCCCGGGCACCGCGGAACCGGGCGGCTACGCCCGCGTGGTGTTCCGCGTGCCCAACGAGCGCGAGGACGCCTCGACGACACGGCTGGAGGTGACCCTCCCGACCGACCACCGGTTCCGTTCGGTGTCCGTGCAACCGGTCCCGGGGTGGACGGCCTCGACCACGAAGGAGAAGTCCGACCAGCCCGCGGGGGAGGAGGGGTCGTCCGACGTCGTGACGGCCATCGCCTGGGAGGGCGGCACGGTGCTGCCGGGCCAGTTCCAGGAGTTCCCCGTCTCCCTGGGGCCGTTGCCGAAGACCGAGGGCAAGCTGGTGTTCAAGGCGGTTCAGACGTACTCCAGCGGTGAGGTCGTCCGGTGGATCGACCTCCAGCAGGACGGTGCTGCCCGCCCGGACCACCCGGCCCCGACGTTGACGGTGGCCGCCGCGCCCGCACCGCGGGCGGCGCCCGCCCCGCCGCCGTCCGCGGGCGCCGACCTGCTCGGCCGGGTGCTCGGCGGCGCCGGGCTGGTGGCGGGCCTCGTCGGGCTCGGCGTGGCGCTGACGACGCGGCGGCGGTCGACGCCGGCGCCCGTCCCCGTGGAACCGGCCGGGAAGTCGCCGGCCCGGGTCTGACCACCGCGCGGGGTCGACGGTCCTTCGCCGGCCGTCGACCCCGCGCCCACTGCTGGTGAGAGGAAGAGCGGTGCGAGGAGCCATCAACACTTTCGCGCGCGCGTGCGTCGCGTTCGCCTTGGCGGTGCTGCCCGTCCTGGGCGGCCAGGGCGTCGCCGAGGCGCACGCCTCCGTCGTCTCGACCAGTCCGACCGGGTGGGACGTGCTCGCCGCGTCGCCCACCGAGGTGTCGCTGACCTTCAGCGAGCCGGTGGACCTCGGCCTGGCCGCGATCCGGCTCCTGGGACCGCGCGGGGACACGATCACCACCGGTGCGCCCGCCCACCCGGCGGGCCGGCCCGAGGTGGTGGCGGTCGCCGTGCCCAGGGCGTTGTCCGACGGGACCTACACCGTCGACTGGCAGGTCACCTCCGCGGACACCCACCCGATCCGCGGCGGGTTCGTCTTCAGCGTGGGGCAGCCGAGCACTTCGGCGGCGGCCGTGCCACCGGTCGACGCGCACACCGAACCCGACCGGGCGGTCGTGCTCTCGTACGGGACGGCCAAGTGGCTGTCCTTCGCCGGGCTGGCGCTGCTGGCCGGGGCGGCGTTCTTCGCCGTGTGGTGCCAGGACGGCACCGCGGTCGGCCGGCGGGTCCGCGTGCTGCTGGCCGGCGGGTGGTGGTCCGTGCTGGCGGCGACCGTCCTGGTGCTGCTGCTGTACGGGCCGTACGCGACGGGCCGGCCGCTGACCGCCGCGCTGGACCCGTCCCTGGTCGCCGCCACGGCGAGCACGCGGCTGGGCGTGGCGATGCTGGCCCGCCTGCTGGTGCTGCTGCTCGTGGGCGTCGCCCTCCTGTGGTTCGCGCGCCACCGGCGCGAGGTCGCCGACCGCCGGCAGCACGAGGTCGCCGACCGCAGGCGGCGCGGCGGCGCGGTGCTGGCGGCCACGGGCGTGCTCGCGGCCACGTGGAGCGCGAGTTCCCACAGCGCGGCGGGCGACCTGGCCGGGCTCGCGCTGGTCGCCGACGCGGCCCACCTCACCGCGATGGCCGTGTGGCTGGGCGGTCTCGTGGTCGTCGCGGCCGTGGTCGTGCGGTCCGACGACGTGCCCGCGATGCGCGTGGCGGTGCCGCGGTTCTCCCGGGTCGCGCTGGTGTCGGTCCTGGTGCTGGTGGCCACCGGGCTGTTCCAGTCCTGGCGGCTCGTGGGCACCCCGTCCGCCCTCGTGGGCACGTCCTACGGGCGGGTGCTGCTCGGCAAGGCCGTGCTGGTGGTCGTGCTCCTCGCGCTTGGCGCCGCGGCTCGGCGCTGGGTGCGGCGCCACTACGGTTTCGCGGTCGTCACGGTGTCGGACAAGCGTCGGGCGGCGCGGGGACCCGGTGAGGGGCAGGTCCGGCGCTTCGGGGCGGTGGTCCTCGCCGAGGCGGCCATCGCGACCGTCGTGCTGGGGTTCACCGCGGTGCTGGTCAACACCGAGACCGTCGCGGTGCGGCAGGCCGGGGCGACCAGCCCCGCCGCCCCGCCGCGGCCCGCTGCCGCTCCCGGCGAGCCGGTCACCGCCGATTTCGACGCCGGCGGGGCGTCCGGTCGCGGCAAGGTCGCGGCACTCGTCGCGCCCGGCGCGTCCGGCGGGCGCGAGCTGCACGTGGCCGTGCTGGACGAGCGGGGTCAGCCGAAGGCGGTCGCCGAGGTGCGTGCGGCGCTGAGCCACCCCGAGCGGTCACCGGGACCGTTGACCGTGCCGTTGCGTTACGGCGGTGTGCCGGGACATTACGTGTCCAATGCGTTCTCCGTGCCCGTATCCGGAGTCTGGTCGTTGTCGTTGGCCATTCGCACGTCCGATGTCGATGAGGCCATCGTTGACGTTCCCGTGGGCATTCCCTGATCCCGCGCACGCGGTGATGAGCCGAACGGACGGTGACGCCATCATGCACCCGCAAGACGCACGCAAGTTGCCCCCCGACGCGTTGGAAGCACTGCGCCGCCGCGCCATCGCGGCGGTCGAGTCCGGCGCTTCCCGGGCGGAGGTCGCCAGGATGCTCGGCGTGTCCCGGCAGACGATCAGCACCTGGCACCGCGAGTACCGCGCCAGGGGCGAAGAAGCGTTGCAGAGCAGGCGAAGGGGGAGACGGCGGGGTGAGCAGCTCGCGCTGTCCTACGCCCAGCAGCTGTGGACGATCCGGATCGTGACGACCCGCGGTCCGGAGCAAGCCGGGCTGAGGTACTGGCTGTGGACGAACCAGGCGCTGGCGGAACTGGTCAACAACCGGTTCGGCATCGCCCTTTCGGTCACGACGGTGCGCAACTACCTCATCCGGTGGGGTGTGCTCACCGAGTCGGTCCTGTCCAACCGGCTCGGTGACCGCCGCGTCGACCAGGTCGCGGGGTCCGCCGCCCCCGCGCCGGTCGGCGGCGAGACGTGGTGGATCGACCGGTCGCCCACCCACCGGCAGACCGGTCCGCGGCTGGACGCGGCCGGCTCGGAGGTCGGCGGGCAGGAGATCGCCGTGCTCTACGCCGTGTCCACGCAGGGAACGGTGCTGTTCCTGTCCACTGTGGACCCGTTCGACGGCGCCCGGGTGGCGGAGTTCTTCACCCGGCTGCTGCGCCAACGCAACCGGCCGCTCACCATCGTGCCGGGCTGGCGGCCGACGCGTGGAGCCGAAGCGCTCACCGCGTGGACCGCGCGGCACGCGGACCGGGTGTCGGTGCGGTACGCCGTCGAGCAACCGGTGGACGGACCGGTGCTGCTGGAGAAGCTGTCCCTGCCGCTCCCGCCGCACGTCGGTACCGCCTGACGAGCCGTGCTCTCCGGCGCTGAACTCGTCCTCGTCGGCACGACGCCCCGGTCGGCGCACGCGGGCCAAGCGGCATGTCACGCTGCTGGGCGCCGACCGGCGAGTGCCGCGAGGCCGAGGAGTGCCGCCACTCCGATCACCGCGACCACGACGAGTCCGGGTGTGAAGCCGTGTCCGCGCTGGACGTAGGTGCCGATGCTGCCGAGCACCGCCACCCCGAGGGCCAGGCCGAACTCCACGCTGGTCTCCGACAACGCCGATGCCGCACCGGCCCGGCCGGGTGGTGCCGCGCCGACCACGGTGTCGGTGCTCAGCGCCATCACCGGCCCGAGGCCGAGGTAGATCAGCACGAGTCCGGCGACCAGCGGCGCGACCCCGTGTTCGTCGGGGGTCCAGGCGAGGACGAAGAAGCCGGTGGCCGACACGACCAGTGACCACGCGAGCAGTCGGTGCAGGGGGATGCGGCGGGCCAGTGCCGGTGCCGCGACCGAGGTCAGGACCATCGCCACCGCGGAGGGCACCAGCCACAACCCGGCCCGGACGGGGGACAGCCCGGCCTGTTGCTGGAGGTAGAGCGCGGCGAACAGGTACACCCCGGCGACGCAGGCGAGGGCGCCGAGCAGGACCAGCAGCGCGTTGCGGAACGGCCGTGCGGCGAACAGCCGGAGGTCGATCAGCGGCAGGCTCAACCGCCGTTGCCGTTGCAGGAAAACGACTCCGGCGCTCGCGCCGAGCAGCAGCGCGGTCCCGCCCGGGAGCAGCGATCCGCCTTCGGCGAGGTGCTTGATGCCGTAGACGATCGGCAGCACCGCCGCCAGGGACAACGCCACGCTCGCCAGGTCCAGTTCCCCGTGTTCGGTGTCGCGGTGTTCGGGCAGCAGGATCGGCCCGGTGATCAGCAGCAGGGTCATCACCGGGACGGCGAGCAGGAACACCGAACCCCACCAGAACCATTCGAGCAGCAGCCCGCCGGCCACCGGGCCGAGCGCCACCCCGCCGGACAGGCCCGCGGACCAGAGACCGATCGCGGCGCCGCGTTGGCGCGGATCGCGGAACATGCCGCCGATCAGCGCGAGGGTGGAGGGCATGAGCGTGGCACCGGCGATGCCGAGCAGCGCACGGGCGACGATGAGCAGCTCGGCCGACGGCGCGTAGGCCGCCGGCACCGACGTGACCAGGAAGGCCGCGGCCCCGATCAGCAACAGGCGGCGTCGGCCGATGCGGTCGCCCAGCGTGCCCATGGTGACGAGGAAGCCGGCGACCAGGAAGCCGTAGGCGTCGGAGATCCACAACAGTTGGCTCGGGCTCGGGTCCAGATCGGCGGCGAGGCTGGGCAGCGCCAGGTAGAGGACCGTGGCGTCCATGGACAGCAAAGCGGTCGGCAGCACGAGCACGGCGAGGCCGAGCCATTCGCGTGGTCCCGCGGAGACGTGGAGGTGTCGATCGGACATGCCGCGACGCTAAAGTCTCACACAGATGTGAGAGTCAAGCGCGGAGTTCGGGGGCGGGGATGCGCATCGGCGAACTGGAACGCCGGACCGGGGTCAGCCAGCGTCTGCTGCGCTACTACGAGGAACAGGGCCTGCTGCGACCACAGCGCCTGCCCAGCGGCTACCGCGTGTACTCCGAGGACGACGTGACCACCGTCGGACACATCCGCAACCTGCTGGCCGCGGGCCTGTCCACCACCACGATCGCCGATCTGTTGCCCTGCATGGGCTCCGCGGGCGGACAACTGATCGCCGACTGCCCCGAACTACTGCTGGACCTGCACCGGGAACGCGCCCGAATCAGCGCCGCGATCACCGAACTGACCACCGCCCGCAACACCCTGGACCAGGTGATCGCCACGGCACCCCCGTCAGTCGAGCACGCAGCCGCCCAACTCCGCACCGCCGGCTGACGAAGCGACCCGGCACCGCGCGCCGAAGCGGACCGACGCCGGAACGTGGTGCACAAGTGGCGACTGTCACTCGGACGACGTATTGCACGCCCCTCGTTCGGGTGGCAAAGATCGACGCAGGTCAGGGCACTGCCCGGATGGATCCGGGCTTTCCCACGGGGGGCTTCACTTGCATACGCCTGTCAGAGGCGTGCGCTCTCGCGCGCGCCGAAATCGTGCTGCCAGATTCACGTCCGCGCTGCTCAGCGCGGTCCTCGGGGCATCGCTGCTCAACGCGGTGCCGGCGCCGGCCGTGGCCGCGCCGGAGAACCGCTCGGTCGAGCCGCGGGACGTCGGGACGCTGGAGGTCCAGCCGGAGGGCGACAAGGTCGTCGCCGCCGCGGACCCGAAGGCGGACTTCACGCCGTTGTCCAAGCTCGCGGGCACGGGCGGGTCGCACTTCGACCCGCAGAAGTCCAAGGTGGTCCGGCGGTCACTGTTCGAGACCGAGTACGAGAACCCGGACGGCACCCGCACGATCAAGCAGTCCACGGAACCGCTGAACGTCAAGGACCCGCAGGGCCGCTGGAGCCCGGTCGACGCGTCGCTGGTCACCGACGCGAAGTCCAAGCGGGTCAAGGTCAAGCAGCACCCGCTCAAGCCGTCTTTCGGCACGGCCGCCGACGACCCGTCGCTGGTGGCGGTGGAGTTCGAGGGCAACAAGGTGTCGCTGGGCGTCGACCAGCCGGCTCGGGGCCGCGCGGTCGAGGTGGAGGGCAAGTCGGCGGAGTACACCGACGTCAAGGCGGACACCGACCTGGTCTACGAGGTCACGCCGGGCGCGGTGAAGGAGACCATCCGGGTCAAGAAGCCCGGCACGTCGTCCTGGCGGTTCACGCTGAACACCGGCGGCTTGACGCCGGTCGTGACCGAGCGGGGCACGGTCGAGCTGCGCAACGCCGAGGGCACGCCGAAGATCGTCATGCCGCCGGTCGTCACCTGGGACTCCTCCGGCAAGGGCGACGAGATCCCGCCCGCCGTCACCGGCGGCAGCTACGCCGTCGAGAAGGCCGGTGACCAGTGGGCGCTGACCGTCGAGGTCGACGAAGCCTGGCTCAACGACCCGGCCCGCGTGTACCCGGTGAGCGTGGACCCGACCTTCACCTTCGGGGTCGTGTACTCCGAGGCGTACAAGTCGGACGGCTACTGGTGCACCAACTGCGGCGTCCAGGTCGGCAACGTCCTGGACAACGGTGACAAGTACTGGCGCAGCGCGCTGCGCTTCGACTACTCGTCCCTGTACGGCAAGACGATCGTCGGCGCGAAGGTCGACGTGTCGAACAAGCGCTCGCCGCTGAGCCCGGACAAGACCTGGCCCGCGCACCTGTACCACGCGTCGGCGATGAACTTCAACGGCGTCGGCGGGCACATGGCCACGGCGATGGTCGGCCAGGTCGGCACGTTCACCGGCGACGGCCTGACCGGCTTCCTGCGGCACGTAGTGGACATCCGGCACGCGGCGACGTTCCTGCTCGTCGGCCACGAAGCCGCGGGCGTGTGGACCTACAAGGACCTCAACGCCACCATGACGGTGGACACCGGCAGCGCTCCGCCGGCTCCCGCGCCGACCGGACCCGCCGACCACGCGGTGATCACCAACCTGTCGCCCACCCTCGCGGTCACCCCGGTGTCCGACCCGGACGGCGACCCGGTCAAGTACTGCTTCAAGGTCGCCACCGGCCCGGACGCCAAGTCCGGCGTCGTGGTCGACTCCGGCTGCCTCGACAGTCCGACGTGGACGGTGCCGGAAGCCGTGCTCCAGGACGGCGTGGCCTACACGTGGCAGGCCCACGCGTACAGCGGCGTGACGATGACGCCCAGCCCGGTGCGGCACTTCCGCATCGACCAGCGGGTCGGCGACCGCGGCCCCGCGCCGACCGACTCGCTCGGCCCGGTCACGGTCAACCTGGCCAACGGCAACGTGATGGCCTCGCAGGCGTCGCCCACGTTCACCACGGTGGCCGGCACGGCGGGCGTCTCGATGTCCTACAACTCACAGCAGCAGGAGCCCAAGGGGCTCAAGGCGTCGTACTTCCCCGACCTGTCGCACAACGGGAACATCAACCCCGGCCAGGAGCCGGTGCTGGTGCGCACCGAGCCGCAGGTCAACGTGGACTGGGGCGTCGACTCGCCGTTCTCGCCGGCCCTGCCGGTCGACTGGTTCGTCGGCCGCTGGGAGGGCTACTTCCAGGCCCCGGCGACGGGCACCTACCGGTTCGCGGGCGTGCACGACGACGGCCTGAAGATCTGGGTCAACGGCAACAGCGTGTACGACCAGCCGTGCTGCAGCGACGTCAACTACGGCGTCGCGACCGGTGTGGCGCTGACCGCGGGCCAGCGCGTGCCGATCAAGGTGGAACTGGCCGAGCAGACCGGCCACGCGCGGCTGCGGCTGTTCGTGCAGACCAACGAGGGCAACGTGCCGTCGCAGGTCGTCCCGGCGGACTGGCTCTACACCTCCGACCTGCCCGCCCTGCCCAAGGGCTGGACCCTCTCGTCGGACCTCGACGGTGACGGCTCCACCTACACCGAGGCCAAGGTGACCGACCAGACCGTCGTGCTCACCGACGGCACGGGTGCCAAGCACACCTACAAGAAGCAGAGCACCGGCGGCTACTCCGCGCCGGACGGCGAGTCGGGCCAGCTGTCGCTGGACGCGTCGGGCAGGGTCACGCTGACCGAGGGCGCGGACATCTTCGTGTTCCGCTCCGACGGCAAGCTCGACCAGGTGTCCAACGTGGTGGACACCCGAAAGCCCGCCGCGCTGCAGAACGTCTACGACGGCTCGCCGTCGCGGCTGAAGGAGATCAAGGACCCGGTCTCGGGCCGCTCGCACAAGCTGCACTACAACCGCCCCGGCGAGGACTGCTACGCGGGCGCTCCCAAACCGCAGCACGTCCAGGACCTCGCGCCCGCCCAGATGCTGTGCCGCATCACCTACTGGGACGGCACCGAGACCCGGCTGTGGTACGCGAACAACCGCCTGGTCAAGATCGAGGACCCGGGCGCGGAGTTCACCGACTACGGCTACGACGCCAACGGCCTGATGACCGGCGTCCGGGACGCGCTGGGCAACGACTGGGTCGCGGCCGACCCGGCCAACCGCGAGGGCGGCGCGGCGGCCTCGGCCGTCGAGTACAAGACGATCGACGGCAAGCCGTACGCCACGGCCGTGGTCGCGCCGGAACCGTCACCCGGTCAGCCGCGCCCGAAGCGCATCTACCACTACGACACCGTGCACCGGGCCACGTACGTGGGCGTCGCGGGCATCAGCTCGCCGCTCAACTACTTCTCGATGGTCCGCTACGACGAGGGGCACCGGCTGCTGTCCACGACGGACGCGACCGGGCGCAAGACGTCGCAGACGTGGAACCACAAGGACCAGAAGCTGACGTCCACGGACGCGGCGGGCCTGGTGACCACCCACACCTACGACGGCAACGACCGGCCCATCGACACCTTCGGCCCGGCTCCCGCGTCGTGCTTCAACGGCCAGTGGCCGACGCCGGCGTGCGCCGCCACGGTGCCGCACAACAAGACCCTGTACGACGAGAACGTGAACGGCCTCGCCGTGTCGTTCTACGACAACAGGTTCCTGTCGGGCGCGCCGAAGGCGCACCAGACCGGCCTCGCGCCGGACGGCACGGCGGTCCGCAACTGGGGCTCCGACGCGCCGGCCGCCGGCATCCCGGCGGACAACTACTCGCTGCGGATGTCCGGTGACATCGTGTTCCCGGAGGCGGGCAACTACACCCTCCGGGTGCTCGCCGACGACGGTGTCCGGGTGTGGGTCAACGACAACCTGGTGATGGACCACTGGGTGGACAGCGCGCCGACCTGGCGCACGGCCACCGTCAACAGCCCGGCTCCCAACCACCACAAGCAGATCCGCGTCGAGTACTACGAGAACGCGGTCACCGCCCAGCTCGAACTGCACTGGACGACACCCGGCGGTGTCCAGCAGGTGGTGCCGGCGACCAGCCTGCGCCCTCGCTACGCCCTCACCACGACGGCGTACCAGGGCGAGTCGAACGGCGTGGCCGACAAGTCCACCACGTCCCGTTACGACGAGAACGGCTTCGACCCGGCGTTCGGCCTCAACACCAGCACCACTGCGGCGGGCGTCACCACCCGCACGAACTACGAGGCCGTGGGCTCCGGCTACCTGCGCAAGACCAGCCGGACCATGCCGACGGGCGCGCAGACGACCCACACCTACTACGGCGACACCGAGACGCGGGACAACCCGTGCACGCCGGAGGTGGAGGCGATCAACCAGGGCGGGATGGCCAAGACCACGAAAATGCCGACCCCGGCGACCGGTGTCGCCCGCGAGGACGAGCAGGTGTTCGACGCGTCCGGGCGGGTCGTGGCGCGCGGCGGCGCGGGCGGGTGGATCTGCACCACCCACGACGTGCGCGACCGGGTGGTCTCGGTGAAGTACCCGGCGACGCAGTCCGCGCCGGAGCGCACCGTGACCACGGACTACGCAGTCGGCGGCGACCCGCTGGTGACGGCGGTGACCGACCACAACGGCACCGTCACCACCAAGGTCGACCTGCTCGGTCGCACCGTCGAGTACACCGACGCCGCGGGTGTGCGCACCGAGACGACCTACGACCTCGCGGGCCGGGTCGCCGCCGAGAAGGTCGTCCCGCCGAACCCCGCGGACGCGCCGCAGGTGACGACCCAGACCTACGACGACGCGGGTCGCGTCACCTCCGTCAAGCTCGACTCGACGGTGCTGGCGACGGTGACGTACGACGCGGCGGGTGACGTGGCGAGCATCGCGTACGCCAACGGCGCTTCGCTGAAGTCCATCGGGCGTGACGACGCGGGCCGGACCGTGTCGCACACGTGGCGCACCAGCGACGGGGCCGAGGTCGCCTCGACGGTCAGCCGGACCCGCTCCGGCACGATCGTCGACGAGTCGCTGGGCGGCGTGGACGCCCGGCCGTCCGGGCCGAACTACGTCTACGACGCCCTCGGCCGGCTGACCGAGGCGTGGGTCAAGGGTCACCACTACACCTACGACTTCACGTCGGAGACGGCCGGCTGCCCGACGGGCGCGCGGGCCAACGCCGGGCTCAACACCAACCGGATGCGGCTGGTGGACGAGACGGCCACGGGCACCGCGGTGGTCGGCTACTGCTACGACGCGGCGGACCGCCTGCTCGGCACGACCGGCGCGGCGGTCGTGTCGGACGTCAAGTACGACGACTCGGGCAACACGACCGAGTTCACGGTGGGCGGCGCGACCACCCACCTGTCGTGGGACGGCGCGGGCCGCAACATCGCGCTGCGGGTCACCGGGGCCGACCCGGCGAACATCTCGTACACGCGGGACGCCGCCGACCGGATCATCCGCCGCAACGCGGCGGAGGGCGACGCGCAGACCGAGGTGTTCTACGGCTACAGCGGCGGCGGCGACACCGCGGACATCACCCTCGGCGGTGTCGGCAAGCGGGTCCTGACCCGCACGCTCGCCCTGCCCGGCGGCACGATCTACACGTGGAAGCCGGACGCTGCGGCGGTCACGCTGGACCTGTCGACCGTCCGCGGCGACCTCGCCCTGACCACGGGCGCGGACGGCAGGCAGATCGGCGACCTGCGGGTGTTCACGCCGTTCGGCGAGCCGTTGGACGCCACCGGCTCGGTCGACGCCGACCAGGTGCCGGACAACCAGCCCGGCCAGTCCGACTACGGCTGGCTCGGCCGCCACCAGCGCCCGTACGAACACGCGGGTGCGCTGGCGATCGTGCAGATGGGCGCGCGCCCGTACAGCCCGCTGCTGGGCCGGTTCCTGTCGGTCGACCCGGCCGAGGGCGGCAGCGCCAACGACTACGACTACGTCAACGGCGACCCGATCAACGACACCGACCTGGACGGCCGCTGGCCGAACTGGGGCAAGGTGTGGAGCGGGATCAAGAACACCGCGAAGCGCGCCCTGGACAACGGCATCGTTCGGGGCATCGCGGTGGGCGTCGCGGTCGGCCTGGTCTGCGTCGGCACCGCCGGCGTCGGCTGCGCGATCGGTGTCGGCTTCGCCGCCGGCGCGGCCCTCGGGGGCGCGAACTGGTACGTCAACCGCCGGCACGAGAACCCGGTGCGGCACATCGCGCTCGGCGGCCTCAAGGGCGCGTTCAGCGGCTTGAAGGCGTTCGCGGTGGCCAAGTACGCGTTCAAGCGGTTCCCGGTGGCCAAGAGCCACCGCCCGCAGGCCACCTCGTTGTGGGGGCGGTACGCCCAGGCGCGGCGCACGTTCAAGCCGGGGCTCTTCTCGGCGTTCAACCGGTACCGCAAGTACAGCCGGCAGAACACGTTCCGTTCCCGTTACAACTAGTAGCCTGACCTGACAGCGGACTAAGGGCGGTGGTCGGCAGTGCAGCTGCCGGCCACCGCCTTCGTCGTGAAGGGATGCGCGTGGGCGAGATCAGGCGCAGCAGGCTGATCAACTACTTCGCGGCCACCGTGTGCGCGTTGTTCGCGGGCATGGTGCCGGCGGCGGAGTTGGTCGCGCTGCCCGCGTGGGCGCCGCCGTGGGCGGTGTCGGTTGTGGTGGCGTTGCCGTTGTTGGAGCTGATGTGGCGTTCGGGGTTGCGGCCGCGGGTGGTGTGGAACGACGGCGGCCTGCTCATCGTGCGGCCGTTCTCGGCCTCGACCCTGCGGTGGAGCGAGGTCGCCCGGGTCGAGGAGGAGTTCAACCGCCTGCACGTGGTGCTCGCCGAAGGCGGTGAAGAGGTGTGGGAGTTCGACCAGGCATGGCTGTGGTCGAAGCTGTCGAAGTCCTACGGCGCTCGGCGCGGGCGCAACGCGGCGCTGCTCACCACCGCGCTCGAACGGGGGCGTGCGGTGGGCGAGGTGGTGCGCCCGCCGGACCGCCTGCCGCGCCGGCCGCTCGCGCTGTACTCGTTGCTGCTGCCGGCGGCTGCCCTGGGACAGTTCCTGGTGTCCCTCGGGTTCGGCGCCTGACGGCCTCACCTTGACGTGGATGGTTCGGAGCATTCCGCTGAGCCGGCTGACTGTGTTGGCCGGATCCGGTGCGTTGCGGGACGTACATGCGGTCTCCAGAGGTGAAGGCATTTACGATGCGGAGGGTTATCTCGCCTACCAGGAATCGGTCGGGTAAACGTAGTCGGCGGCGTCGTCCCGATATTGGGAGATAGATCGTGCTGCACGAGGCCCAGCTCGTCGCCACCGCTTTGAACGCCGCCGCCGCCGCCGACCTCGCGGTCGTGGCCGAGGTGGAGGTGCGTGGTGACGCGCTGGGGGACTCGCGGTTGGCCGACGTGTGGGTGGAGGTCGAAGGGGTGCCGGCCATGTCCTTCTCGGTCGCGGCGGGGCACCCCGTCGCGAGAGTGACATGTGACGAGTACGTGTTCGAAGGCGTCCGCCTGGACGAGGTGCAGGAGTTTGCCCGCTCGCTGTGGTCCGGGCGGGCCGAGGTGCGTGTTTCGGGCCGCAGGTGGCGGTGGTCCTGGCTCAGGATCGACGGCGGGTGGGAGGCGGGCCGCCGCTTTCGGGACGACTGGGAGCCGTGGGAAGGACGGTTGGCGGGTGGCCGTTGACCCGCCACCGCCAGTACCTCGCGCTGGGCGTCCCGCGTTGCGCCGGTTTGCGTGCGGAAATGGATCAAGGGGGGAAGTGCGTCATGCGCGGTTGCACGAGGATTCGGTTGAGATCGGCTGCGGTCGGACTGCTCGCGGTCGCGGCTTTGGGCGTGTCGGTGCCGGCCGCGGTGGCCGGCGGGCCGGCGTACCTGGTCGTCGGGAGGTACCCGGTCGCGGTCGAGGTCAGCCCGAACGGGGCCTTCGCGTACGCCACCAGTGCCGAGGACCGCAGGGTGACGGTGATCGACACCGCGAGCAGGACGGTCAGCGGCGTCATCAACGTCGGCTCGAAGGCCGGCAGCATCGCGTTCACCCCGGACAGCCGCACCGCCTACGTCACCGATCACGGCGATCTCAACGCCGACAAGGGCTCGGTGCTGGCGATCGACACCGCGAGCAGGGCGGTCACCAGGATCTCGGTGCTGCCGTTGATCAGCCCGACCGCCGTCGCCGTCACCCCGGACGGGAAGAAGGCCTACGTCGCCGGCGCCAACTACCTGTCGGTGATCGACACCGCGACCAACGTCCCCCGCGCGGTGGACATCGGCTACTTCACCCTCACGGACGTCGAAGTCACGCCCGACGGCTCCCGCGTGTACCTCGCGGACCACAACAGCCGTAGCGTCGTGGTGCTCAGCACCGCGACCGACAGTGTGATCGCCACCGTGCCGATGCCGACCCTCCCCAGCCGGATCGCCATCACGCCGGACGGCCAGCGCGTGTACGCCACCAGCTACTCGCACAACAAGGTCTACATGATCGCCACAGAGGGCAACCGCGTCGGAGCCACCATCGACGTGGCCGGGTCGCCCAGGGGCGTGGCTGTCGCACCGAACGGTCGCCAGGTCGTCGTCACCAGCCACCACGAGCACACGCTGCTGGCGATCGACGTTGCCACCAACACGATCGCCTCCACCAAGCCGGTCGGCGTCCACCCGTCGCACGTGGCCTTCACGCCGGACGGCACGGAGTTCTACCTGATCGAGGACGCGGGCCAGTTCGTCACGGTCCGCGACACGACCGGCGAGCCCGCGCTCGGCGGCGACCGGGTGGTGCGCGGCGAGAGCCTGGCCATCGGCCAGTACCGGACTTCGCGGGACGGCAGGTTCCGGCTGGTCATGCAGTCGGACGGCAACCTGGTGCTCTACGCCGCGACCGGCGAGGCGCTGTGGCACACCCGCACCTACGGCTCCGGCGCCACGCACGCGGTCCTCCAGCACGACGGCAACTTCGTCCTCTACACCGCCGCCGGCGTGGCGAAGTGGCACACCGGCACTTGGAACTCCGGCGGCGACCGCCTGGTCGTGCAGAACGACTCGAACGTCGTGCTCTACCAGTCCAACGCCTTCGCCGTGTGGCACCGCTGGAAGTGACCACCGTCTGCCCGGGTTGGAGCGCGGCCGGGTTCAGCGGCTGAATACCACGGCCTTGTACCCGGCCGTGGTGGCGGAGGCGACGAGGTGGTCGGCGTGGGCGGCGGGTGTGAGCACCAGCGGGTAGCAGTCGGACTCGATGTCGAGGACGGCCAAAGCCGTGCCGGTGCCACGCAGCCGTTCCCCGGCCGCCTCTAGGAACTCGTAGGTCGGCAGTGCGCTCTGCGCCAGCGAGGCCCAGAGCTCGTCCGCCTGCGGCGCGGACCGCAACGCTCGCAGCTGGGCGGTGATTTCGTCGGGTGCTTCTTTCCAGTCGATCTCGGCCAGCAGACCGTGGTCGGCGAGGGCGTCCACGAGGGCGATCCACGCCAGTTCGGGGACCGGCTCGTCGATACCGCGCTCGTCGAGTTGGTCGGCGTGGTCCCGCAGGTAGGCGTCGGGGTCGTCGTGGGCAGCCGCGACGTGAGCGGCCACCTGCGGGACGTCCGGCGCGAGCAGAGCGGCCATGGCGACCAGCGCGTCACGGACCGGTGCGGTCATGGATGTCCTCCAAGCTGGGTGCTGTGTGGGCGGAGTCTAGAAGCACCAGATGTGCAACTGGACGAGACGATCGTGCCGGTCATCGAACGCCTTAATAGTTCTGGCGAGCTTCGGCTCGTGGTGTTGGGCGGGTTGTGCGAGTGCTGCGGAGGGGTGGTGGGTCTGGCAGGGTTGTCTGGTGGGCAAAGTGGTCGCTGGGGTGGGGGTGGTCCTCGCGCTTGTGGTGGCTGTTGTGTTTTTGCGTGATCCGCCGGCGCCGCCCACCACCAGTGCTGAGCCGCCGCGGGAGGTTGCTCGGGTGGTGGTTGCTGATGTGCCTTGGCGGTCTGTGGTGGTGCCCGAGGGTGTTGAGCAGGTGCGTTATGCCGTCGCTGACCGTGAGCGGGCGGTGGTTCCGGTTCGTGGCGTGGATGGGGTGCGGCGGCTGGTTGTTGTTGGTGGGTCCGGGGTGGAGGTTGTTGGCCGGGGTGGTGGGGTGTTGCGTGGGGTCCTCGCCGGATCGACGGTGGTGGTTCAGGACCAGGATCCCGCGGGGATGGCTCGGCTGTCCACTGTGGACCTGACTACCGGTCTTGAGCGTGTGCTGGTTGAGAAGGTGCGCTTGGGGGCGTTGGCTGCCATTGATGGGCTTGTTGTCCTGCAGGAGGGGCAGGAGTGTTTGCGGGTGTTCGCGGGTGCCGGTGAAGAGACCGTGCACTGTCCGCCTGACGGGTGGACGGTGTCGTTGTTGACCGCCGGGGTGCGCGATGTTCGGTGGCGTGAGACGTCTCCGGCTGAGGCGTGTGCGAACTGGTTCAGGCTTGAACCGGGTGGCACACCCGAGCGTGTCGAAGCGGGGGAGGGGGCTTGTCGTGCCGTGGGGGCGACCTGGTTGGACGGGTGGGAGATCACTACCGGGGTCACGCCCTACGAGGCCGGGGCCGCCTACCCGGGGCCGCTGGTCGCCCGGCGCGACGGGCGGCAAGTCGCGTTGGACACCACCGTGCTCGACGCGGAGGTCTGCGGCCGGCACCTGTACTGGCTCAGCCGGCCCCGCTACCCCGACCAGCTCGGCGAGGTCGTGCGGTGGCGGCCGGGGGCGGATCGGGTCGAGGTACTCGACACCGGCGGGGCCGCCTGGCCGCCTCGGTGTGTGAACGGGACCCTGGCCGTCTCCACTGCCGGTTCCCGCCTGCTCGTTCTCGCCGAACCTTGATCCCGGCGGTAAAGGCAAAGAATGCGACAAACGCGGTTCACCCGTCTGTCGTAATTCTCGACTAACTCCACGTGCTAGCCTGTCGTCGTTTGCTGGGGAGCGCGGGTTATCAATTGACGGCAGTGTGCTCTGCCGCTCGTAGCCGTGCGCTGGAGTGCGTGTTTCCGCAGATCACAGGGGGAACTGTGGCATTGCAGGAATTGTGGGACAATTATCGTGCGGGGGTTGACCATGCTCGCCTCGGCGGGTTTGCCGATGGTGCCGAGGAGGAGTTTTACGTCGGTCTTGTCGCGCTGGCCGAAGGTGACCATCTGGCCGGACTCGCGCACGTGAGCCGAGCGCGGGACATGGCGCCGGATCGGATCGTGTTCGCCGAGTGCGCGCATTACCTGGAACACCCGCCGCGCACCGTGCGCGCCGGCACCGCGGAGATCTACCTCGACCCCAAGGCGTTCTCGGCGTTCGGGCGCGGCGGCGGCAACGTCGCCCTCTACGAGCGCACCCACGCGGCGCTGCGCGAGCGGTACGAGGCGTTGCAGCCCGAGGCGCTGCTCGACATCGGCACCGGCGAGGGTCTGGGGTTGCTGCCGGCGCTGACGCCCGCCGTGGGTCGCGTCGACGTGGTCGAGCCGTCCACCACGCGCATCGACGTGGTGCGGGCGGGGCTGGCCGAACGCCGGATCCCGCACCGCGCGTTCGCCACCACGATGTCGGACTTCATGGCTCGGACCGATGAGACCGACGACCGCTGGGAACTGGTCCAGGAGACCTTCGCCATGCTGTCGCTGCCCGCCCACGAGCGCGCCGACACGTTGCGGTGGCTGCGGGAGCGGACGTCGCGGCTGATCCTGGTCGAGTTCGACGTGCCGCGGGCCGAACACCCGCTGCACCCCGACTGGTTCCGGTACGTCGTGACCCGCTACGAAGCCGGCATGGCCGAGTACCCGGGCGCGCACAACCTGGTGCGCCAGGGTTTCCTCGCCCCCGTGCTGCTCGGCACGCTGCGCCCCGCCGAGGACAAGGTCCACTTCGAGCAGACCATCGACGACTGGTGCGACGACCTCGCCGCCGCCGGGTTCGCGCTCGACGGCGAACCCCGCCGCGTCTCCGACTTCTGGTGGGGCGCGGCGTACCTCATCGAGGCGAAGTAACCGACCGGCGGCGCGCCGAGGCCGCCGCGAGGAGGGTGCACGCGATCCCCGCCGCGCACGTCACGACGGTGGGGATCGCGCCCAGCCGCCACCCGCCCGCCACGGCCGCCGCCGCGAACACCGGCGGGCCGAGGAAGCTGCCGATGTTGCCGGTCTGCGCGAACGCGCCGTGCGCCAGCGCCGCCATCCGGTCGCCGGCCACCAGCGGGATCGTCGCGAACGTCGCACCCTGCACGCAGCCGTCGAACAGGAACAGCGCGATGCTGGCCGCGGGCAGGCTGTCGGTGCCCAGCACCGCCGTGAACAGCAGCACCCCGCACACCGCCTCGCCGGCGAAGCACACCACGAGCGTCCGGAACGGCGAAACCCCCAAGCGCAACAACACCCCGCCGATGACGATGGTGCTAGCGATCGACAGCAGCGCCAGCATCGACATCCACGGCCCGATGCGACCCTCCGGCATCGCGCCCGCGTCCAGCAGCACCTGGCGCACGTAAGTCAGATAAGCGTTGAACAGCAGGCAGTGCAGGCCGAACCCGAGGGCCGCCAGCACGATCGGCGCGTGGCGGTACAACACACCGTGGTCGTGCAGGAGGCTGCGCATGAGCCGTCCGGGTGACACGCCGGTGGGCGGCGGCTCCAGGGTTTGCCCACGTGCCAACCGGTTCAGCCGCGGCACCACCAGCACCGCGATGGCCAGCAACAGCACCGCGTGGCCCCAGAACAGCGACGGCCAGCCCCACGCCCGCAGCAGCGCGGGCGCGACCGCGTCGGTGATGGCGAACCCGACCGCGAAGAAACTGCCCCACAGCGTCATCACGGCCGTGCGGTCCGACGGTTTGGCCAGCACGCCCATCAGGCTCGGCGCGGCCACCACGATGATCAGGTGCGAGACGCCCTCGACGAAGCGCAGGCCGAGGAAGACGGCGGTGCCCGGGAGCAGCGGGATCAGCGCGGAGGTCACCGCGCCGACCACCAGGGCGAAGATCAGCAGCCGCCGCCTGCCCCAGTTGTCCACGAGCGTCCCGGACGCGACGCCCAGGACGGTGCCGACGACCGCGACCAGCGACACCGCCAGCCCGCCGACCACCGGCGACAGCCCGAACCGCGTGGAGATCTCCGGCAGCGCGGGCGGGATCTTGGCGAAGTGCATCGCCGCCGCGACCCCCGCCACGAACAACGCCAGCACGGTCACCCAATCGGTGCTCGTGCGCTGCTCCCCGTAGACGTCGTCCACCGTGTTGCTCACACCGTCCCCCTCGGCCGCACTCGTGCGGGTTCCGCGATCAGACGATCGCAAGGTCCCGCAAGGAGTCCTCACAAGCGTCGCACACCACGACCCCGTCCTTGGCGCTGACGACGTAGTGCAGCATCACCTTCGGCAGGGTCGGGTCGTCCGGCGCCACGACCTGCGGCTCAACGGTGAACTGGTCCACCGAGTCCAGCCGCCAGTCACCGCCGCGCCGCACGAACAGCCGGTCGCCGCGCAACGCCGCGATCTGCTCGGGCCGCAGCACCCCCGCGAGCGGGCCGATCGACAGGCGCGGCAACGAGTGTCCCACGTTGTCGCCGTCCGGGTCGGTGTCGCTGTGGGTGGTGCCGCGCAGGCCGTACCGGTCGAGGACGGCCAGCGCCTCGGCGTGCAGCCGGCCGGCGGTCATGTCGGGCGCTATCGACGCCAGGACCTCCCGCGACGCCTCGGCGGCGCGCCGGAAGTGGTCCCGCACGCGCTCGTCGCGGCCCAGGTAGACGGTGGTGGCGAAGTCGCCGGGCATCCCGGTGCGGCGGTGGACGTTCGAGGCGTAGCCGAGCACGATGCCGTCCTTCGGGTCGAGCACCCGGTCGGACACGAAGCTCTCGCGGTCCCGGAAGGTCCGGAAGTGCACCCGCGACGGGTCGGCGGCCGTCGCGAACAGCACCGCCATGCCCATCAGCGGCGGGCTGTACCAACCGTCCCAGGTCATCTCCCCGGACTCGGCGACCAGGCGGTGCCAGTGGTCCCGGAACGCGATCTCGGTGACGTTCTCGCGGTCCCGCAGTTCGTGCAGGGTGCGCCGGAAGGCGTCGGCGACGATGGCCCGACCGCGGTTGAGGACGTCACCGTCGAGCGGGCGCGCTAAACCGACGCCGCCATTCATGGCTGACACGAATTCCCCCATGTATTCGTTTGTGTGGATTGGTGTCGGGCGTTATCGAGCGCCGATGAGGTCCAATGCGATCCGATACGCGTCGAACAGGGAACCGCCGCGGTACTCGGCGGCGCTGACGTCCGCGATGGACGGGGTGCCGTTGACCGACACCGTGTACTTGAGCGAGCGGAACAGCGGCAGGTCGCTGCCGGAGTCGCCGAACGCGACGGTGTCGCCGTAGTCCAGACCGTGGCGTTCGCACAGCTCGCGGACGATCACCGGTTTGGACTCCGGGGTCAGCACGTCCTCCGCCCGCACCACCGCGCCGGCCTCGGCGGGGTAGGTGCTGGCGTGGACGTGGTCGAACCCGAAGTCGAGGAAGTGGTCGGCGAAAACGTTCTGCGACATCGTGATCAGGCACGACACGTCACCGTTGCGGGCGATGTCGGCGGTCACCCGGTGGATGTCGGCGAGCTTGGCGCACCCGTCGAACGCCGCCCGCGCCACCGCCGGCGGGATCACGCCCCACAGGCGGTGGATCTCGGTGGTGAAGCCGACGGTGTCGAGCGTGCCGTCGGCGAACCGGCGCTCCAGCTCGTCCACGGCGTCGGCCGTGCCCAGCGCCGTGGCCAGCGCCACCATCCCGGTCGCGTCGGGCAGCAACGTGCCGTCCATGTCGAAGACGAACAGCCGCCGCCGAGCCGACCGTGGTTCACCCACGTCGTAGCGCAAAACATCCCCCAAGAAACACATCCCCCACGCCGGCGCGTTTCCTCCCAGGCGCCCGACGCCTACCGGCCGACCATAGCAACTTCTGCGGAGCCGTTGTCAACGGTTCGTTCGTATTGCTCGTCCACAGTCGTGGCGGCGCATTCTTCCCGGCGATGTGGAATAGATGACCGTTGCTCGGGTAGTGGCAAGGGCGTCGCGGGTCGTCGTCACCACCGCCACGGGACCGAAGTGGTGAAGCGCAACTCGGCTCGGGTTCGGGAGTCCGTCTTGCGGCTGACTGTTCGGTCGCGCAGGAGGCCAGACCGTCTGGCCGGAACACCGCCGGGGAGGTGGAGACGACCGCCCGCGAGCGCACTGCCGGCCGGCTCGGCGCCGCCGAGTACGTCGCCAAGATCGAGACATCCTGCGCAAGCTCGACCAGACAAGGTGGTCGAGATCGGCAAGGACCCAATGGGAAGATCGTGTTCTTTGAAGAGGGCAGCGTGAACCCAAGGACCGGTGAGGGACAGCCCGTTCGACGGCGCTCGACGCGACCCACGTGCCGAGACGGATCCGAACTACCGGGGATGGGGACGATGAACGGCGTGGTGTCGGTGCGGCTGGCTCCGGAGTGGGGCACGGATCCGTTGTGGGTGCGCAAGGCCGGCGACCCGATTCCGGCGAACTACTCGGCCGACCGGTTGGGGCGCGACTTCGGTGTGCCGGCTCATCTCGTAGCGGCTATCGACGCCTGGGACGACGAGTTCCAGGCGGTGTACGACCCCGACGACCCGGCTGACTCCGGCTTCCCCGACGAGGCGACCACCGCGGCGTGGCACGAGCGCGGCGAACGGTTGGCCGAACAGTTGGCGGCGGCGCTCCAAGTGCTGACGGAGTTTCACACGGCTCGTGGCACTCGGGTGTTCCGCCCTTGACTCGTGAAGTCTTGATTCGCTCGTAGGTTTCGTCGTGTGCGCGGGCGATGACGTTGGCAGGCTGCCGGGTGCGCCCTGGCGAGACGCACCCGGTTCCGGGGTTACTGCATGCGGTGCCAGTACGGGGTTGCGCCGGGGCCGTAGAGGACGACGTTCGAGTCGTTTTGCACTACCAGGCGGTCGGCTGGGGTGGTCCAGGTTCGGGTGCTCCACTTTGCTTCGCCGGTGGCGTTGTAGAGCACGAAGTTGCCGTCGTGCTGGAGGATCGCGTGGGTGGCGTCGGTGCCGTAAGTGCTGGTGTGCCACAGGGCTTGGCCGGACGCGGAGTAGAGCACGAGGTTGCCGTCGGGCTGCATCACCAGTCGGAACCTGCCGTCCGGCGAGGTCTTGGACTGGCCGGTGGTCAGGCGTTCGCCGCCCACCAAGCGGTCGGGGCCCGGTTCGGCGGTGATGTCGTGGACCGCCACGTACCCGTCGGAACCGTTGACCACGTAGGCCTCCGCGCCGTTCGGCGTGATGGCCATCGAACTCGGGTAGCGGTTGATCGGCCTGCTCTGCGAGATCGTGTTGGTCGCCACGTCGATCGTCGTCAGGGTCGTCCGGTCGTAGCCGGCGACGTGGACCTTGCGGCCGTCCGGGGTGGCGGCCAGGACCGTGGGGTTCTCCGGCAGGTCCACGGTGGCGCCGACCTGGTTGCCGGCCGTGGCGATCATGTAGACCTTCTTGCCCTGGTGGCTGGTGACGTACACGCGCCGCCCGTCGGGCATGATGGCGATGTCGTTGGGCGCGCTGTCCAGCGGCACGGTGGCGATCACGCTGTCGGTCGCGGTGCTGAGGACCATGACGCTCTTGTTGTAGAAGTCCGCGACGTACGCGCGTGAGCCGTCGGGCGTGATCTCGATGTCCGCCCCGCCGGTGTTGCCGACGTAGACCGACCGGGCGGTGCCGGTCGCGGTGTCGATCACCGCGAAGGAGTTGCCGTGCCCGACGACGTAGGCCTTGCGGCCGTCCGGCGTCACGGCGACCCCTTCCGGGTACCTCAGCGGCGCCACCGGGATCTGGCCGACCGACCGCCGGCCCACGACGTCCACCACCGTGACCGAGCTGTGGTGGACGTCGTCGAAGCCGCTGTTCGTGGTGTAGGCGGTGCGGTTGTCCGGGGTGAGGGCGATGTCCTGGGGAACGCCGGCGACGCCGATGGTGCCGATGACCGCCTTGGTGGCCGTGTCGATGACCACCACCTTGCGGGCGTCGGTCTCGGTGACGTACGCGCGGCTGCCGTCCCGGCTGATCACGACCGCGGCCGGGTACCGGCCGACGCTGATGTAGGTCGGCCACCCGGCGGCCGTGGCGACGCCGGGCGCCGCCGTGGTGAGACCGGCGACCAGCAGCACGCTCAGCGCGGCTGCGGTTCTTCGGATGCGTCGAGTTCGACCGTGCATGGCGCGTCCCCCTTGTTCCGTGGCGTGCCCGGATAGTGCCAGACGGGTACACCCGATCGGGGCGGAAGTGCCCACGTCGGGACAAGGGGAACGCGGCCCGGGGTCAGGTCAGGGCGTCGGCGCGGTTGTCGTCCTGGAGGCGGTCGCGGTGCAGGGCCGGGGTGGGGCCCGGGGTGGCTTCGGCCAGGCCCGCGAGTTGTTCCTCGGCGCACGCGGCGCTGGGGGTGCGCGCGGTCCAGTCCAGCTCCGTCTGGGCGCGGGTGGTGTCCACGAGAGGGGAGCGGGTGCCCACGTCGAACCAGCCCGGGGACATGCCGATCGCGCGCAACCGCCAGAGGAGGGCCACGGCCGCTCTCATCACCTGTCCGGGGATCGGCACGGCTCGTGCGCCCACCACTCGGGCGAGGTCCTCGGCCGTGAGGGTGTCGGCGGCCAGGTTGAACGCGCCGGTCGCGCGGCGGTGGAGGATCCGGACGATGGCGTCGCCCACGTCGTCGGCGTGCACCAGTTGCACGCGCAGCGCGGCCGGCAGCGGCAGGAGGGGGATCCTGCCGGCGCGGAGCAGCTTGATCAGCCACCGCGGCACCAGCGGGTCGAAGAACAGGGCCAGGAAGCTCGCCGACGCGGACTTCTGCGCCACCAGCGTCGGGCGCACCACGGCGACGGCGGTGTCCGGGTTCTCCCGCGCGAACCGGTCCACGGCGGCCTCCACCTCCGCCTTCCCCATCCCGTAGACCGAGCCGGGGATGCCGGTGGTCGGCCACGTCTCGGGCACCGGCTGGTCGTCGGCGGGCTGGTACGCGGCGATGGACGACGTGTGCACGACGTGCGGCACGCCCGCCCGCCGCGCCGCCTCCAGCACCGCCGCGGTGCCCTTGTGGTTGGTACGGTGCAGGCGGTCACCCTGTCGGGTGGGCTGGAACATCCACGCCAGGTGCACCACGGCGTCCGCGCCGGCCACGGCCCGGTCGAGCACGTCGTGCGCGCCCTCGTCGGCCAGGTCGCACTCCTGCCACACCACCCCGTCGAACGCCCCGTCGCGCGGCGGGCGGCGGCACAGGGCCACGACCCGGTGGTCCGGGCTGTCGGCGGCCAGGGCCCGCAGCACGCCCGTGCCCACGTTGCCCGACGCCCCCGTGATCACGACTTTCACGACACGCTCCCCATCCGCTCGACCGGGTCCGGTCGGCATGGGCTACCCGGGGCGCACCACCGCAACCTCAGCTCAGCGGATCGGGCACGCTGACCCCTCGACCGGTGGGTCGCTCCAGCACCGTCGGCACCGCCACGACCGGGTCGGCGGCCAGCCGCCGCAGCCGCTGCCCCGCCCGCCGGTAGAACCGCAGCTGCACGCGCCGCCCGAACAGCCGCCACCCCCACCGCATCCACCACGGCGCACGCGGGTGCAACTGCGAGTAGCTGCGCGCGACGAACTCCACCTCACCGGTGGCGTGGTGCTTGACCAGCTCATAGTCCACCCGCCCCCGCTCCAGGTGGCCCTCCAGCGTCTCGTACCCCCACCCCCACGCGGTCCGCTCGTCGGACACCTCGTTCCGCACGTCGGTCACCCGCACGCCCATGAGGAACCGCAACCCGGGCAGCCGCGCCTGCAGCAGCATGTCCCGGCCCAGCAGGTCCGTGCCGGGCTCGTGGAACGCGCGGACGATCTCCGGCGGGCTGAACTCGTACCCGGCCACCAGGTCCTTCGCCCGCCACCACAGCCCGCCCTCGACCGGCGGTCCGACGGCCTCCCGCCCCAGCCCGTGCCGGTGCACGTCGAACGTCCACGCGGGCCGCCGCACCTCCGCCGGGTCGTAGTTCAGCCCCCGCCCGCGCAGCGCGCGCACCAGCGCCCCGACGTCCACCCGTCCCGACCAGACCACCCGCACGACGACTCCTCCCGGTGACCCCCGTCGAGTACCCGGGCGGGCGCCGGTCAGTCGTGGCGCGGCCTGGGGGACCAGGCGATGAAGGCGCCGACGAGCGCGCCGAGCGCCAGGACGCCGAGCATGATCCCGCCCACCAGGTGGGCCTGGTCGTTGTCGGCCAGCGCGGCGTCCACCACCCGGCCGTCCCTGAGGTCGTAGCGGACCGTCACGCGCTCACCCGGTTGGCGCGCCGGGCCGTTCTCGGACAGGGTCGCGACCTGCTTCGAGCCGTCCGGCAGCGCGTACTCGACCTTGACCGAGACGCTCTTGCCCGACTTCAGCCGCTCCCGCACCGTCCCCTCGGCGCTCGCCCAGGCCCGTTGCTCGGCCGACGACTGGAGCACGAGCACCAGCCCGAGGACCGCGCCCACCAGCACGACCACGGACATGACCCGCCCGACGCCGACTTTCCGTGAATCGGTCACCACGCCTCCTTCGAAGAAGGAATCGTCACACCGCCCCGGGATGTGACCGGACGTCACGGCGTGGTTGGGTGGGGACCGTCGCGAAAGGGGTTTACGAGGTGATCGCGTTCTTCGTCGGAACGACCGCCGAACTGATCAAGATCGCGCCCGTGCACCGCGCGCTCGTCGAACTCGACGCACGACCGGAGCTGTGGTTCACGGCCTGGCACGTCGACGGGATCGCCGAGACGCTGGCCGACCTGGACCTGCCCGAGCCCGACGTCTGGCTGGTGCCGCCGGACCGGGCGCGCCACGTCGACCGGTCCGGGCGGGTGCCGCGGTGGGCGGCGGAGGTGGCGAGGACCGTGCGGCGCGACCGGCGCGAGCTGCGGCGCCGCCTGACCGCCGACGGGCGACCGCCGCTGGTCGCCGTGCACGGCGACACGTTCAGCACCCCGTACGGCAGCGTCATCGCCCGGACGGTGCTGGGCGCGCGGGTGGCGCACGTCGAGGCGGGCATGCGCAGCGGCAGCCTCACCAGCCCGTTCCCCGAGGAGCTCAACCGGCGGATCGCGTCCCGGCTGACCGACCTGCACTTCGCCCCGACCCGCCGCGAGGTGGACAACCTGGCGGGTGTCCGGGGCGTGGTCGTGGAGACCGGCGCGAACACCGTGGTGGACGCGTTGCGCGAGGCCCTGGCCGGCGGGGGCGCGCCGACCGACCTGCCGCCCCGGTTCGGGCTGGCCACGCTGCACCGGTTCGAGCTGGTGTCCCGCGAGAACCGGTTCCGCGAGGTGCTGGAGCTGCTGCGCGCGGCGGCCGACCGCCTCCCGATCGTCTACCTCGCGGGTCCGCTGGAGCGGGAGCGCATCGAGCGGGCCGGGCTGACCGACCTCTTCGACGGCACCCGGTTCTTGATGCGCGACAAGATGCGCTACCGCCGGTTCCTGCCCGTGCTGGCGCGGGCGGAGTTCGTGGTGACCGACTCGGGCGGGTTGCAGGAGGAGTGCGCGTACCTGGGCGTGCCGGCGGCCATCCACCGCGAGCGCACCGAACGCCACCAGGGGTTGGGGCGCAACATCGTGCTCACCGGCATGCGGACCGACGTGATCGCGAAGTTCCTGGACGACTACGAGTCGCTGCGCGCGCCGAGCCTGGTCGACCAGTACCACCCGACGAAGAAGATCGTGGACACGCTCACGCGCTTCGGGTTCTGCTGACCGCGGTCGTCACCGGCCGGGGAAGTAGACCCGGCGCCAGTGCTCGGCGGAGCGGACCAGGTCGCGGCTGACGTGGTCCAGGAAGTGGCCGAGGGTCTCCAGGCGCGCGCCGGCCGGGGTGGTCGGGTCGAGGGCCAGTGCGCTGTCGCGGGACACCGCGGCGATCTCGGCGTCGATGCGCGCGCTGGCCATGACGGCCTGGAACCACGCGTCGTCCTCCACGACGTAGCGCTCCGCGCGGCGGTGCGGGTCGCGGTCGCGTTTGACGATCTTCAGCCCTTCCAGGTAGCCGACGGCCTTGGAGACCGAGGCCGGGCTGACGTCGAGGCGGCGCACCAGTTCGGCCGAGGTGAGGCTGCCGCTGTCGGTGGTGAGCAGCGCGGCGAGGACCCGGGCCATCATCTGCGGCAGCCCGGTCCGCATGAACAGGTCCGCGGTGCGGGCGGCCACCGCCTCGACGGTGCGCGGGTCGCGCCCGCCGTGGTCGGTGGTCGAGCGGACCGCCGGCCTGGTCGGGTGGCGGCGCGTCTTCCGCCGGCCCGCCCAGTGGGCCTGGTCGGCGCGGTAGTCGGCGGGGCCGCCGTTGCGCATGACCTCGCGGGTGACGGTCGAGGTCGGACGGCCGAGGTGGCGCGCGATGGCGGCGTAGGTCAGCCCGTCGCGCAGGCCCGCGGCGATCTGTCGCCGCTCCTGTTGGGTGAGTCGTTCGCCGGGCACGGCTTGAGTCTAATGCAACACAGCCATTGCATTAGCGGTCAAGTGCCTTGCAACGAAACATGCGCTTTGAAGTGCGCATATATGCTTTGGTTCGCGTATCTCTGATTGACGCTCTGGGTGGTGCAACGTAACTTTCGCGTTGTCGTGAACGTCGAATGAAGGGGTGCTGGGGGCATGGCGGGCCATGAGAAGACGCAGGACGTGCTGGACTGGGCGGTGGCGGAAGCGGGTGTGCCCGGCATCGTCGCCGAGGTGCACGACGCCGACGGGGTCTGGTTCGGGGCGGCGGGGGTGGCCGACCTCGCCACCGGTGCCCGGCGGCGGCCCGGGGAGCACTTCCACGCCGGCAGCGCCGGCAAGGCCTTCACCGCCGCGGCGGTGCTGCACCTGGCGGCCGAGGGTCGGTTGAGCCTGGACGACACCGTCGAGAAGTGGTTGCCGGGCGTGCTGGCGGGCAGCGGGTACGACGGCGACAAGATCACCGTCCGGCACCTGCTGGCCAACACCGCCGGCCTGTTCTCCACCGGCCTCGCGCCGGAGACCACGGACAACTACGCCACCCGCGCCGGTCTGGAGGCGCACCGCCTCGACCGGTGGACCAGGGCCGACCTGCTCCGGCTCGGGCTGTCCCAGCCGCCGGTCGGGGAACCCGGCGACCGGTTCGTCTACTCCAACGGCGGCTACTACCTCGCGGGCGCGATCATCGAGGAGGTCACCGGCAACAGCTACGCCGACGAGGTCGAGCGCACGGTCATCGCGCCGCTGGGCCTGACCGGCACCCACGTCCGCGCCGCCGACGAGACGGGCTACCCGGACCCGCACCCGCGGGCGTACACGTCGATGTTCCTCAAGGACGGCACCGACCCCGCGTCGCTCACCGCGGAGAACTGGGTGTCCCTGATGGAGGACCCCGGCACCCCGCCGCTCGACGTCACCGTGTTCGACACGTCGTTGTTCTTCTCGGCCGGGAACGTGGTGTCCACGACCGGCGACCTGGTCCGGTTCCTGCGGGCGATGGCGACCGGCGCCCTGCTGCCGCCGGCCCAGCACCGCGCGATGTGGACCACCGTCCCGACCGGGGGCAGCGGCTGGATCCCGCACACCCACTACGGGTTGGGCGTGTTCGAGCTGGACCGGGCGGTGACGGGTGGTCGCGTCCTGCGCGGCATGGCGGGAGCGTTCTGGGGGACCGGCACGATGGCGGTGGGCACGCCCGACGGCGAGCGCACCCTGGTCCTGCACACCAACACCGACTGGCGCGACTTCGACCTCGCGTTCAAGGTCGTCGACGCGGAGTTCGGGCTCCCCGGTCTGAGGTGACCACCGGCCGGGTGACCAGTCGCCGGGTGGCCAGTCGCCGGGTGGCCAGTCGCCGGGTGGCCAGTCGCCGGGTGGCCAGTCGCCGGGTGGCCAGTCGCCGGG
>NZ_JBEZBW010000031.1:68663-75551 GCF_040647305.1 Saccharothrix sp. NPDC042600
GACCAGTCGCCGGGTGGCCAGTCGCCGGGTGGCCAGTCGCCGGGTGGCCAGTCGCCGGGTGGCCAGTCGCCGGGTGGCCAGTCGCCGGGTGGCCAGTCGCCGGGTGATCAGTCGCCGGGTGATCAGTCGCCGGGTGCCTCGGCGTGGACGAGGAACGCGATCCGGGGGCGGTCGGTGACGATCCGGACCTCGGTCGCCGACACCCGCACGAACCCCGCGGCCTCGGCCAGGCGGGCGGCGCCGGCGACGTCGGTGGGCAGGGTGATGTCGTCGGCGACCAGCTCGGCGAACGCGGGTGAGGGCGAGAACACCTCGGCGGAGGGCACGCTGAACGCCAAGGCCCCGCCGGGCCGCAGGACGCGCGACCAGTCCGAGAAGGCCGCCGCACCGAGGAAGTGCAGGGACGACGCGCACAGCACGACGTCCGCCGTCCCGTCGGCCACGGGTGCCGGCACGGCGTTGCCCACCGACCACTCGACGACCCCGGCGGGGTCCAGCGAGGCGGCCTTGGCCACCGCGGACGCCACCATCCCGGACGACAGGTCCACCGCCACCACGCGGCGCGGGCGGAGGTGTTCGAGGGCGGCGAAGGCGGCGCTGCCGGTGCCCGTGGCGACGTCCACGACCAGGTCGGCGCGCGGTGCCGGGATACCGGTCACCAGGCGTTCGGCGACGACCCGGTGGAAGTCGTCCTCGTCGTAGGCGGCGGCGATGGCGTCGAACGGGGTGGCGGTCGCATCGGCGGTCATCGGCGCATGTTAACGCCGCAATCCGTTGCGTCGCCCCGAATTTCGAATCCCCCGCTCAACCCCTACCGCACATAGTAGTTCGGCCGTAGAGTCCGCGGGCTACCGGGAACACTCGGAACGGTGAGGGGTGTGCGACGTGCGTGGACGACGGTTGATCGCGTTGGGCGCGGTGGCGGCGGTGATGAGCGGGGTGGTGACCGGGTTGGCCGGGGCGCACCCGGACCACGGTGGTGGTGGGCGGGAGGACTTCCCCGGCGAAGGCGTCGCCGACGGGCTCTACAAGCAGCACGACGGCGACGAAGGCCACCTGCCGCCCGTCTCGCGCAACGTGTCGCTGGTGGGCAAGGGCAAGGTGAGCAACCCCGCCGGCACGACCGGACGGGTCGCGGACGTCACCGCGTTCGGCGACTACGCCTACCTCACCGCGTTCCGCGAGCCGACCTGCGAGCGGACCGGCGTGCACGTCATGGACATCTCGGACCCCACCAACCCCGTCGAGGTGACCGGCGCGTTCATCCCGACCAGCGCCGGCTCGTACGCCGGTGAGGGCATCCAGGTCGAGCACGTCGAGACGCCGTTCTTCCACGGCGACCTCCTGATCCACCAGAACGAGACCTGCCCCGGCGCGACGCCCGGCGCGAACTCCGGCGGCATCTCGCTGTGGGACGTCACCGACCCGCGCGGCCCGAAGCCGGTCAAGCTGCACACCGGCGACTTCACCAACGCGTCCGGCGGCGTGGACCCCGCGCCGAACCAGACGCACAGCATGCGGATGTGGACCGACGTCTTCGCCAAGAAGGTCTACGTGGCGCTGGTCGACGACGAGGAGGGCACGGACGTCGACATCCTCGACATCACCGACCCGTACCACCCCGTGCTGGTCAACGACGAGCTGGACCTGGGTGCCGCGTTCGGCGTGGACCAGCCCACCCCGGCCACGCTGACCTCGGTGTTCAGCCACGACATGATGATCACCAAGGTCGGTCGCCGGTACGTGATGAACATGAACTACTGGGACGGCGGGTACGTGCTGCTCGACGTCACCGACCCGCGGCCGGGCAAGGTGACCCTGATCGCCGAGTCCGACTTCGCCGCGTTGGACGAGGAGCGGCTGGCCCGCGGCCACGAGATCGCGCCCGAGGGCAACGCGCACCAGTCCGAGCTGTCGCCCGACCGCAAGTCCATGATCGGCACGGACGAGGACTTCAGCCCGTACCGGGTGACCGCGCGGATCGACTCGGGCCCGTACGCCGGGTCGGAGTACACCGCGACCTCCGCCGGGGACGCCAAGCCGATCGACGAGAACACCACGATCAGCGGCCCGACCACGTTCGTCGGCCTGGCGTGCGACGCCGCGGCGATCCCGGCGGGCACCGGCACGGCGCTGGTCGAGCGCGGTGTCTGCCCGTTCCAGGCCAAGCTGGACAACATCGTGGCCAAGGGCTACACGGCCGGCATCGTCTTCCAGAACGTCCGCCCGGACTGCCTGGGCGGCGTCACGATGGCGGCGGCCGGGCCCATCCCGTACGTGTTCGCCAACCGGCACGCGGGCCTGCGGCTGCTGGGCGTGCCGGGTGTGACCGAGGCGAACGCGTGCACCACGCCCACCCCGGCGAGCGGCGGCGAGGCGACCACGATCAAGGCCACCTTCGACGGTTGGGGGTACGTGCGGCTGTTCGGCACGAACATCCCGAAGTCGGGCACGGGTTCGATCACGCAGATCGACACCTACGCCGTGGCGGAGTCGCAGGACCCGAAGTACGCGCGCGGGTTCGGTGACCTGTCGGTGCACGAGGTCGCGATGGACCCGGACAACAACAACCTCGCTTACCTGTCCTACTACGCCGCCGGGTTCCGGGTCGTGGAGTACGGCGCGGACGGCATCCGGGAGGTCGGCGCCTTCATCGACGAGGGCGGCAACGACTTCTGGGGCGTCGAGGTGTGGAAGGACGAGACCGGCGAACAGTACGTGCTGGCCAGCGACCGCGATTTCGGGCTCTACGTGTTCCACTACGACGGCTGACGCTTCCACCACGACGGCTGACGTGAGGTGCCGGTGCGGTCCGGGAGGCTCGTCCCCGGACCACACCGGTTCTCAGCCCTCGATGCGGCGGATCGTGTTGATCGGGCCGATCGAGTCGATGTCCGCGATCCGGACCGGCACGCCCTCGGTCGAGGCGTGCACGGCCCGGACGTTGTCCACCGCCATCGCCACGTGGTGCTGGTCGGCGTAGTAGACGATGATGTCGCCGGCCTTGACCTCGCCGCGCGAGACCGAGCGGCCCACGCCCGCCTGGCCGTAGCTGGTGCGCGGGATGGACACGCCCGCGACCCGGTAGGACTGCTGCATCAGGCTGGAGCAGTCCCACTCGTCGGGGCCGTTGGCGCCGTAGACGTACGGGTCGCCGCGCTGGGCCAGCGCGTACTCCAACGCCTTGCCCGCGGTGCCGGCCGGCACGGCGATGCGGGACGTGTCGCCGGGGTCGGCCAGCGTCCGGCGGTCGGCCGCGCTGAGCCGGTCGTACTGCGCGCGGGCTTCGCGGACCTGGTCGTCCAGGTCGGACTTGCGCCGGGCGATGTCGTCGGCCAGCTTGGCGGCGGCGTTGGTGGCGTCCGTTGCGCGGCGTTGCGCGTCGTCGGCCTTGGTGACCGCGTCGGTCAGCGCGCCGAGCGCCTCGGCGTTCTCGGTGGCGAGGACGTCGAGCGCGGCCATGCGGTTGAGGTAGTCCTGTTGCGAGTCGCTGACCAGCAACGCGGACAGGTGCGAGAACCGCGCGCCCTCGAAGGTCGCCTCGGTGAGCAGGTCCACCTGGCCGCGCAGGTGTTCCTGGGCCTGGCGGGCGGTGGCGAGGTCGGTGGTGGCGCGGTCGAGTTCGCCTTGCCTGGCTTTCAGGTCGTCCTGGGCGCGGAGGTGCTCCTCGTTGAGCTTCTCCGCTTCGCCCGAGAGTTCGGTGTACTTCTTCAACGCCTCGGAGGCGTTGGGCGGGACGACCGGGTCGGCCGCCGCGTGGGGGAGCGCGAAACCGGCGGCCAGTGCCGCTGCCGCGGTGGCCGCGAGTGCGGCCCGGACGGTGCGCTGTGCGGGTGGTGACGCCACGGTGGCGTGAGCCTCCTTGACTGCTTCCGTCGACTGCTTCCGTAGTGGATAGTCCGATCGGGTTACCCCGGCAGGTCTCGGACAGGTTACGGAACGCGGTGGCTCTCGTCCACTACCGTGAATAGTAGGTGCGTCTCACCTGTGGTGGTTTCCGGGCCTCGCTCGGCGGCCTGTCGCTTGTTCAGTGGGCGAAGACCGGTCCGTCCGAGCTGGGTTTTCCGGCGGGGAGGAGCACAGGGGACGCCACGGCCGCGATGAGGGAGACGACGGCGCAGGCCAGGAAGGCGTTCTCGTAGCCGCTGACCGCCGCGGGGCCGGTCTCCACGCTCCCGCCCGCGACGGCGGCGACGAACGCGATGCCCAGGGACGCGCCCAGCTCGTGGTTGGTGTTGACCAGGCCCGACAGCAGTCCGGCCTCGCGGTGGTCCACGTCGTGCATCGCGCTGGTGGTGGCCACGACGAACATGCACGCCAGCCCGGCCGCCGCGACGACGAACCCGGCCAGGACGTCGCCCCCGCCGGAGAGCCGGGACAGCCAGAAGAAGCCGCCCGCCGCCACGACCATGCCCGCTGTCGCGATCGGTCTCCAGCCCAGTTTGGGGAGGAGGTGGGAGGTGAGGTGGACCGCGACGACCATGCCGAGTGCGACGGGGAGGAAGGTGAGGCCGGTCTCGAAGGCGGAGTAGCGGGCCACGGCCTGGAGGTACAGCGAGGCCAGGAAGAACGCGGCGATGAGCAGGCCGGCGCCGGTCAGCATCGCCAGGTTGCCGGCTACGACGTTGCGCCTGGTCAGGACGGGGATGGGGACCAGGGGGTGGCGGGATCGGCGCTCCACCGCGATGAACGCCGCGACCAGGGTCGCGCCTAGGGCGAGGGGGACCAGCGTGGTGGGTGCGCCCCAGCCGGCGCTGCCGGCGTTGACCAGGCCGAAGATGAGGGACGCGGTCATGGCGGTCATGAGGATTGCGCCTGGCCAGTCGGCGTGACGCTTGGTGGGCTGCGTGGCGTGCGGGTCGGTGTGTCGGGTGGCGTGCGGGTCGGTGGGCTGCGTGGCGTGCGGGTCGGTGTGTCGGGTGGTGTGTCGGGTGGTGTGGTTCTGGGGTGGTTTGACGAGTGCGAAAGTGGCTGCGAGGACGGCGGCCCCGATGGGCACGTTGACGAGGAACGCCCACTCCCAGCCGGGGCCGCTGGTCAGCGCCCCGCCTAGCAGCACGCCGACCGCCGAACCGGTGCCGCCGATCGCCGCCCACACGCCCAGTGCCTTGTTGCGCTCCGCGCCGTGGAAGGTGGTGGTGATGATGGACAGCGCGGCGGGGGACAGCAGTGCCGCGCCGGCACCCTGTGCCAGGCGGGCGGCGAGGAGCGTGGTGCCGTTCGTCGCCAGGCCGCACGCGAGGGAGGCCGCGGTGAACAGGGCCAGGCCCCACGCGAACGTCGTGCGCCTGCCGATGAGGTCGGCGAGCCGGCCGCCCAGGAGGAGGAAACCGCCGAACACCAGCGTGTAGGCGGAGATCACCCAGGGCAGGGTCGCGCGGCTGAGCGCCAGGTCCGCGCCGATGCTCGGCAGTGCGACGTTCGCGATCGTCACGTCGAGGATGACCATGAACTGCGCCAGGCACAACAGGGTCAGGACGCGCCATCGACCGGGGGTGGGTGGGGCGTGCTCGTGGTGCGTTGAGGGGGAGTGGCTCACCGGGAGCTCCGTAAGTCGAACGGCTGTGTAAAGGGAAGCTAGCCCCGGTGGTGTGGCTAAGTCAAACAGCGGTGTAAGGGTTGGTGGGGTTACAGGCAGTCGAGGGAGATCAGGGCCAGCAGGCCGGCGAACGCTCCGACGACCGGCAGGGTGACGGCGGCGGCGCAGGTGGCGGCGCAGGTCAGGCCGTTGAGCACGCGGTTGCGGTCGCGGCGGGGGAGGTCCAGGCGGTGCAGGCGCACCTCGACGGCGTCGCGGCCCATCGCCAGCGCCGAGCCCGGCGACCCGTGCTGGGACACCCGCACGAGCGCGGCCCGGACCGCGTCCACGCCGCACGTCCGCGCGGCGACCGCGTCGGCGGCGAGTTCGACCAGGGCGCGGACGGCGGTCGGGACCTGCCGGAACAGGGGGAGGAACGGCAGCAACGTGGCGATGGCCTCGCTCACGGCGATGAGCAGGTGGTGCCGGCCGCGGAGGTGGGCGCGCTCGTGTGCGAGCACGGCGGTGACCTGGTCGTCGGTGAGGTGGCGGTGCAGGCCCTCGGTGGCGACCACCACGCCGGGCGTCCCGGCGAAGCTGAACGCGAGCGGCACGTCGTGGTCCAGCCACAGGGTCGTGGGCGACCCCGGTTCCCGGCGCGCGGCGACGCGCAACGCGGCCAGGTGCTCCCGGCGGGTGCGGGCCCTGCGCCGGGCGGCGCGCACGCTCGTGATGGCGAGGCGGGTCAGCAGGGCGACGAGGAGGGCGAGTCCGAGCAGGCCGCCCGTCTCCTCGTGGTCCGGGGTCATGCCGTGGTCGAGGGTGGACCAGCAGTCGTGCAGGAGGCGCAGCGTGTGCGTGCCGTGGTCGGGGATGAGGAGAAGTGCCACGGCGAGCGTCGCCGTGACGACGACGCCGACGGCCGAGGCCAGCCAGGCGGCGATCGAGACGACGGGGTCGATGTCCCGTGCGGCCAGCTTGCGGAGCTGTCGGGGCGCCAGCAGCCCGATCAGGGCCGCTGTCAGCAGCAGGGCCGCCGCGACTGTCACTTGCGGTGCGGCTTTCGTGGTCGGGGTGTGGGTGGGAGTCCTCGCGTGCTCCGCATGGGCTGATTCTAGCTTCGGGCGGGTTGGGTGACGCTCCGCTTGTGAGGGGTTACGTGGTGGAGCGGTGCGCGGTTGAGCGGTGGGCGGTTGAGCGGTGGGCGGTTGAGCGGTGGGCGCTGGCGCGGTGGCGCGATCAAGGGAGCGGAGAGATCAAGAGCGAAGAGCGAAGAGCGAAAGATCAAAAGCGGCGCTCGCCGCGCGGCAGGCCCCCGGGGGTGGAAGGGCGTCGGTTCGTTCCCCGTACGGCCTGCCGGAGGCAACCAC